>JADGAZ010000015.1 GCA_015231755.1 Magnetococcales bacterium
AGGCTGTTTTGATGCTTCAGACCGCCTGAAGCGTTTTACTGGGCTGAACGGTTACCAAAAATCTGGATCTGGCACAAACGGATGTAAAATTTATACTGGTGATCCGTGGTCATCAGGATGCCTGGCTTCCGCCCCTGCAAGACGCATTAAAGAAGGCTTTGCAAGCGACGATCAAAACATGGTCGTTCTCTCAGCCTTCCGTCGTGGTCATCAACGATAGCGGCGCCAAGGCTGCGCGCTGCGCTTTTCAAAACAAAAGAAAAGGCAAAACCCTGGGAGAGGAATCTCCCAGACCCGCTCTTTTTTTTCAATTCTTTCAATAGGGTATCGAGGCTAGATTTCCGCGTCCCGCAACGACCGGATCACCGCGTTGGCCTCCTTGGACATGAACAGCTTGTCCAGTAACACAAACATCTGGGCGCGCAGGGTCTGGAAATCGTCCATTTCGGCAATGGCGGACTCTTTTTCGTGACGGGAAATCTTGGCGACAATGGAACGGGCGGTTTCGTGAACCCGCATGTGAACCTTGCCCAACTCCACGAACAAGGGAATGGCACCGAACCGGGCCGTGCCTTCGGAGTCGTACCATTTGCCGAAAGCGCATTCGTGACCGCTGGCCACCTCTTCCGGACGCAGTTTGGCCCGACCACGGATCACGTGTTCAAGCTTGCCAAGCCACTTGAGATGGGCGTTCTTGACCGCCTGCACATCGAACGCCGGGGAACTGTAGGAGAATCCCTCCTCCCACTGCTTGAGGGCTTCGCTGATCTCGTGGACCACGGTGGTCAGCATGGCGGCGTGATGGATCGAGCCGTTGAGATATTCCTGCAGATCCAAAGCCTGCAACACCTGTTTTTGCACATTGATCGAGGCGATATAGATCTCCTCGGAACCCATCTGCAAAGACGCGGTGCGCTCCTGGGCCATGGAACTCTCCTGGGCCACATTGGAAGCCCCCACCGCCACGTTGGAAGCGGCACGGGCGATCTCCGTGGTGCCGGCGGCGGCCTCGACAGCGGCGCGGGCCACCTCCTGGGAGGCCATGGCCAATTCCGAGGCGTTGCGGGTCACCTCGTCGGCGGCCTGGGTGACGCTGCGCATCGACTGGGCGATGTTGCCCACCGCCCGGGCCTGATCGTCCACGGAACGGGTGATCTCCAGATTGGTTTCGGTGATCTGCTCGATCAACGTGGTGACATCCCGGGTGACACTGGCGGCTTCCCGGGTCTTGTTCTGGATTTCCCGGGTCTTTTCGTGGATCATCCGGGTGGCGTCGGCGGTCTGACGGGCCAACTCCTTGACCTCGTTGGCCACCACGGCAAAGCCCTTGCCTGCCTCCCCGGCTCCCGCCGCCTCGATGGAGGCGTTCAAGGCGAGCATGTTGGTCTGATCGGCGATGGTCTTGATCATGCCCACCACCTTGCCGATCTCCCCGGCGGCCACCGCCAGCTTGTCCATCACCCCGAGGCTGGCGCGGGCGTTCTGGTTGGCTTTTTCCGAACGTTGATCCGCCAGTTGACACCGCTCCCGCACCGCCCCCAAAGAAGAAGTCAATTGGGTCATGGAGGCCGACACCGTGCTCACCGCCTGATTCACCTGTCCGAGACTGGTGTTGACGTTTTCGATGTTGGCGGTCATCTGCTCGGCGGCGGAGGCCATGGTGGTCACATTGACGCTCGCCTGCTCGGAAGCGGCGGCAATCGAGGAGACGTTGTTGGACAACTCGTGGGCCACTTCGTTGACGGAGTTGATGTTCTCCTTGACCTCGTCGATCTTGACCTTCAGCCCCTGGGTCTCCTGGTCCAGACTGTCGTTGAGCCGCAACACCTGTTTGGACAACGACACCGTGCCCTGGGAGTCCGCCGCCAGCAGTTCCCGCAACGGGATCAACTCGTTGACCACCGCCAGCACGCTTTCCGCCTGCAACCGCTGCTGACGCAACGAATGGGTGATCTGCTCGGTGACCAGATTGAACTTCTGACCGATGAACTCCAGTTCCGGGATATAGCCCTCCATGAAATGGACCTCCAGGTTGCCCTGGGCGTACTCTTCGAGCCGATTGGAAAAATCACCGATCTGATGGGTCAAAGACCAGTTGCGCCAAGTCAGAAACATCAAGCCCACCAGCACCAAAGCCAGATTGCTCCCCACCAGCAACCGGACCGCTCCGGTGACCCGATCCTGGGTGATGCGGGACTGGGCGGTCATGCGCTGGACAGCCTTGTCCATGTTGACCAGCAGGACCACGTTCTCCTCGATGACATGTTTCTTGATGGTTTCCAGATCTCCGGGTCCGGCCAGACCGGAGCGCACGTTGCGCTGAAAGGACTCCCAGCGATCCGCCACGGCCTGAAGATCCGCCAGCACTTCCGAAGAAGGGGTCAACATGGCCTCGAAGGTGGTCTGCTCCCGGTTGAGGGAGGAGGGGGCATTGCCGCCGGTCATCAGGGCTTTCAGAGTGAGATCAAAGATTTCCAGGCTCTCTTCGGACTGTTTCTTGATCCCCCGGTCCCCGGTGACCAGATAGATGAAAAACTCCTTGGTGGCTTTCTGGATCAACATGCGTTGCCGACCCGCCAGATTGATGGTGGCGGCGTCTTCGCTTTTGAGGCGGGAGGCGTAGTAGAGATTGCCCGCCGCCAGCAGGGCCAAAACCACCAAAAGCGCGCCAACGGTCTGCAACGACGCCTTGATGCCGATTTTTTGATCCCAGGCGTGGATGTTGATTTTTGACGTCATGGGGATTTCCTGGTAAATAAGAGAGACGGTTCGCCCCTGTTGATCCAATTCGCGAGCCAAAAAGCGCGCGTGCCCGAAATCCGGACACGAAAATCCTTGCACACGTGCATTATAGAACAGATGAACGGCGCGTCAAATGGAATGCCGACACACCCCTCGCGCAGAAAGCGTCACAGGGTCCATTCAGGATTCCTGGACCTTGTGTCACGACTGCCACGCTCCGTCCCGTCTGCCCCCACTGCCACCGGGTGGCGTGGCCCGGTGTCCCCGTTGCGGGGCGGAACTGGCCCGACGCGGCACCTCCTCTCCCGACGCTCCCCTGGCTCTGGCTTTGGCCGGATTGATCCTGTACCTCATGGCCAATGCCCAGCCCCTGTTGATTCTCAGGCTTGGCGGACGGCAACTGGGCAACACCCTGCTGGCGGGAGTCCTGGCCATGACCCGGGAAGGGATGTGGGATCTGGCGCTGCTGGTTTTTCTGACCAGCATGCTTTTTCCGGCCTTGATGCTCCTGGGACTGATCCATACCCTGTTGCCCCTGAAGTTGGGACATCAGCCCCGGCAAGGGATCAGGGTCTTCAAGATGGTGCTGGCGGTGACCCCCTGGTCCATGGTGGGAATCTATACCCTGGGACTGTTCGTGGCCTATGTCAAGTTGACCTCCATGGCCAGCGTGATGCCCGGCATGGCCCTGTACGCTTTTTTCGGTCTGCTGCTGGTCACGTCGGCGGCCCGGGCCACCCTGAATCCGGCCCAGGTCTGGGAACGGCTCGCCCCGGCGACCCCTCCCCCCCCTTCCGACGATCCCTGTCAGCGGGACCGGACCTTGTGTCACGTCTGCGCCCTGCCGGCGCGCCTGCCGGAAACCAAAAATTCCCATCCACCCCGCTGCCTTCGCTGTCACTCCCGGCTGCACCCCCGCAAAGCCGCCAGTTTGACCCGTACCTGGGCTTTGCTGTGGACCGCCACCTTTTTGTACATTCCGGCCAACCTCTATCCGGTGATGACCGTGATCAAAATGGGACGGGGAGAGCCGGATACCATTCTGAGCGGAGTCAAGCATCTGATCGAAAGCGGCATGTGGCCTTTGGCCCTGCTGGTCTTCATGGCCAGTATCGTGGTGCCGGTGATGAAAATCGTGATCCTGATGTTTCTGCTGATTTCCGTCAAACGCGGCTCGGTACTGCGCTGCCGGGACCGCACCACGCTTTACCGGGTACTGGAAACTTTCGGCCACTGGTCCATGGTGGATATCTTTCTGGTATCGATTCTCACCGCCCTGGTGGATTTTGGCTCCCTCGCCTTGATCAAGCCGGGGATCGGAGCCTCTTTTTTCGCAGCGGTGGTGGTCCTGACCCTGTTTGCGGCACGGGCGTTCGATCCCAGATTGATCTGGGATCCTTTAAACGAGAAACAGCATGAATCATGACTCCCCGCCCCAACCCCAACCGCTCGCCACGGAAACCCCCAACCCCTCTCCGGGGGAACCCTGGAACGATGCCCCGAACCCCTCTCCCACCGAAGCCCCGTGCCACCCCCAGACGACCGAATCCCCCGACCCTCTCCCTTCGGCCACGGTGGAAACCAAAGGATCCGGCGGATGGCAACTGGTCTGGTTCATTCCGCTGGTGGCGCTGTTGATCGGAGCCTGGCTGGTCTTCAAGACCTGGTCCGAGGCCGGTCCGGAAATCGTCCTGAACTTTAAAAGCGCCGAGGGCATCGAGGCGGGCAAAACCCGCATCAAGCACAAAGAGGTGGAAGTGGGTCTGGTGGAAACCGTCACCTTGAGTCCGGACTTCACCCATGTGCGGGTTCACGCGGCCCTGGTCAAGGGAACCGAACCCTTTCTCACCAGCGGCGCCAAATTCTGGGTGGTGCGACCCCGTTTGAGTCTGCGGGGCATTTCCGGACTGGGCACCCTGGTTTCCGGCGCCCACATCGAGATGGAACCGGGTCAAGGCTCTCCGCAACGCAATTTCAACGGCCTGGAAAATCCCCCCCAGGTACGGGTCGGCGCGCCGGGCAGTCGCTATCTCCTGGAGGCGCCCTCCCTCGGTTCCCTGGACGTGGGGGCGCCGGTCTATTACCGGGACATCCCCGTGGGGGAGGTGCTGGGTTATGAACTCAACAAGGACAAAAAAGGGGTCACCCTGCCCATCTTCGTGCAGGAGCCTTACAACGCCCTGATCCGGGATACCACCCGTTTCTGGGAGACCAGCGGTGTCGATCTGGTGGTGGATGCGGGAGGGTTCCGGTTGCGTTCCAGTTCGGTGAGTCGTCTGCTGATGGGGGGAGTCACCTTCAATACCCCGGAAACCCTGGAATCCGGCCAGTTCGCCCCGGAAAACAGTCGTTTCACCCTCTTCAAGAGCGAAACCGCCGTCGCCGAAGGCTCCTATACGCAAAAATTGTTGTTCGTGTTGTATTTCAAAGGATCGGTACGCGGTTTGAGCGTTGGCGCGCCGGTGGAATTCCGTGGCATTCAGGTGGGCAAGGTCACGGACATCCGGCTGGAATACGATTTCCAGGAGACCACCTTCCGCATTCCGGTCCTGGTTCAGATCGAGCCGGAACGGGTGATCGAAATTTCCGCCAACGGCATCAAGACCCTGCGGGGGGACTCTCCCCACGAGTTCCTGCAAACCCTGGTGAAACGGGGACTGCGGGCGCAACTCAAGACCGGCAGTTATCTCACCGGACAATTGTTCGTCGAATTGGATCTGCACCAGAACGCGCCTCTCACCCTGGTGGGAGGAACCCAGACCGTGCATCCGGAACTGCCCACCATTCCCACCAGTCTGGACGAGATCACCGCCTCGGTGACCCGTTTCCTGGACAAGATCCAGTCCTTGCCTCTGGAGGGGATCGGCAAGGAGCTGCATGAAACCCTGAAAGGGACCAACCGGGCCGCCAACGCCCCGGAAACCCTGGAGACCATCCGGGCCGCCCACGGAGCCTTGACCGAAGCCCGCAATCTTTTGAAAAATCTCAATCTGCAAGTCGAACCCATGGCCACGGGGGTCAAGGGGGTGAGTGGCGCGGCCACGGCCACCTTGAAGCAGCTCGAAGAGACCCTGGTCAAGGTGGATGGTCTAATCGGTCCCAAGGCGCCGTTGCATTACGGCATGGTGGAGGCGGTGCGGGAGTTGGCCGCCGCGGCCCGTTCGGTACGCAGTCTGATCGATCTGCTGGAACGCAAACCCGAATCCTTGATCTTTGGCAAGGAAAAGGAAGGAGTCCGCTGATGTCTTGTTTTCAGAAGGTTCACAGCCCCTTGTTTTTACTGGTCCTAACCCTGCTGTTGACCGCGGGATGCGCCGGACCGGCCTCGCCGCCGACCCGGTTTTTCCTGCTCACCTCCCTGCCCGTCCAGGAGGAGGCCGTCAAACCGGTGGCCAACCGGCAGCAAGGATTGGTGGTGGAGTTGGAACCGGTGGAGATTCCCCAGTATCTCAACCGTCCGGAGATGGTCACCCGCGCCGGTGGCAATCGTTTGCGGCTGGAGCGGTTGAATCAGTGGGCCGGGGATTTCAAGGAGGACATCGGGCGGGTCACCATGGAAAATCTTTCCCGCCTGTTGGGTTCGGATCGGGTGGTGATTCTGCCCAATCGGGCCGAAAGCGCGCCTCATTTCCGCATCGCCACCACCATCAACCGTTTCGAGCCGGATGAAGCGGGTCAGGTATCGCTCGACGCCCGTTGGACCCTGTTCGACGGCAAGGGAGGGGTGCTGCTCACCCGTCATACCCGTGTCACCGCCCTAGCCGACAAGGCCGAGGATCATGAATCGTTGGTGGGAGCCATGAGCAAGACTTTGGGCATGCTCAACCGGGAGATGGGCGAGGCGATCCTGGCCCAATCCGGCAAGGGAAAAGAAAAATAAACCCAACCCTTCAAACCAACGATCCGGTTCAGGACAAAACCATGGCGCGGGTCATGCTGTCGGGTTCCACGACCCGCAGCAGCCCCAATCCTTCCAGTTTCCGGGCCAATTCGGACAACTCCCAGACCGGTTTTTTAATGATTCCGGCGATGGCGAGCAGATCATTGGTACCATTCGCGTAGGCGAGCAGATTCCGCAACGCCGCCATGGAAAAAACGCCACGCTTGATGTTCAAGGTGGGATACAAGCCGTATTGGCCCAATTGGGGTTCTCCGAGGCAGGTGGCGCGATAGACCCGGTTCATCTCCGCCACTTCGATGCAGCGCTGCACATACCTAAATCCCCCGGCTAGCCCCTTGGGGGTGACCAGATCGAGATTGTCCAAAGAGGTGTGGTATTCCGGATAGGTGCCGTACTTGCTGCGACACACGGAGACCACAGGCAGATCCACGCCGGGGCTGCAATATTGCCGTTCGTCGCTGCCCCGTTCCAAAAACGAGTAAACCTGATGCCTTCCTTCCAGATGGGGCAGCACCTGGTTGACAATCCGATCCGCGAGCGTATTGGCATAGGGGGTGGACACGCAGGAATACAGGCGCTCGTCCCCGAGGCAGGAGAGATTGAAACCGGCGATCACCCGTTCTTTGAGTGTATCCAGATGTTGACTCAGATAGGCGAGGGAACCGATCGTCTCGGGAATGAAAAGCAACCGATACGAATAACGGCGCGGTTCCGACATCAGCCAGCGTCCGATCCAGGTCAGGATCACCGGACCGGACAGCTCATTGTTGGCCATGGAAGGATGACAAATATCGGTCGAGAGCAAAATTTCCTGTCGAGATTCCCCCGGCAGCAGGCATTCGCCATAGGTCAGGTATCCATCGGACAGATCGCTGTCGATCACCACCCGATACTGTCCGGGTTGCAGTTTGAGCCTTTCCCGATGCGCCAAGCAAAAGCCCCATCGTTCCGCATAGTAGGAGGTCACATACGGAATGGCCTCGGGTTGCTCTTCGAGGCTGTACAGGTGATCCTGCAACGCTTCCAGCGAAAACCAGGCATCCACCGGAACGGAATATCCGACCACGTGCAGATTGTTCTGTCGAAAGTCCACGATCCGCCGCCCATCGGCGGTGGCGATGAAGGCGTCGCGGATGTTCCACTCCCTGGGGATGGTCCAGTCGAACACTTTGGTTCCGGTCGGCAGTTCGGTCTGCCGGAGCGGAAGGTGATCCGCGATGATTCCAAGGGTCTCGCGGACGCCCTGACCGGTAAGGCTGCGACAGATTGGAAATAATTTTTGCAACAGGTCGTACATGGAAGCCTCTTCCGGCGTTCATGAACCTTGGAGATACCGGTTTATCCTCCCGCCTTGACGGCCTCCACGACAAACGCGGAGCACAGAAAATAGCCACGCCAGTTGGATGATTCGTGTTCCAGGGCCATGGCCTCTTCGCGGAACAGGCCCGGATTGTCGGCTGCCAGATAGGGCATGGCCGGGTGATAATGGTACCAACGCAATTGGATATCGATGAAGCCATGCCGTTTGAACTGTTCCACCACCTCGAAAGGGTTGTGGAACCTGGAAAGAATCTGATCGTATCCGGGGGCGTTTGAGCCTTCGACCTGTGTCCGCAGCGGTGGCATATCCATGCGCAGGCGGGATTCGAGTTCCTGGGCGACTTTTTGTTTGAGTTCTCCGGAGACGCCCGCGAGCAGATCGTTCAAGATGAACTCGTGGGTCAGTCGGTTGAGGGTGAACAGGGAAAACAGTTTGTTGCGGAATTCGACAAACACGCTTCCGCCCGGACGAATCATGGTGGCCATGTTTTCCAGCACGTTGTCATCATTGGCGACGTGGGGCATCACGCCCATGGCCATGAGTCCATCGAACAGTCCTTCCCGCAGAAAGTGGGCATAGGTCACCGGATCCTGAATATCGCCATAGCCGATGTGATCCGGATTCAGGTGATTTTCCCGCATGCGTTCCTTGGATTGTGCGACCATCTGCTCGGAGATGTCGAAGCCCCACACTTCCATTCCCGCCTTTGCCAGGGTTGCCAGGGGTGTTCCTTCCCCGACGCCCACTTCGATCACCCGTTTGAGTCCCTTGTTGATAAAAGCATTCAACAATAACTGTAAACGAAAATAATTGGCCGGATAACGCGCCTGGGGATCATGCAGAAAATCACGATTATACCTTGCCTGATACGCGGATGCAGTGGCATCATAATGCTGAGTAACCAATTGTGTTGGTTGCATATTTTTTCCTTTGGATCCGATTGCCCGACACCTGTGCCATAAAGCGCCTTTTCATTTTCCGATTCAGGAATGGTAAGGCTTAATCATAATGTTTGCAACCCGGGTCTTTTCCATTCATCCCTTCATTTTCGAGGTTCCTTGCACCATGATGTTCATCGCGGAAATCGGCATGAATCACAACGGTCACTTCGCGTTGGCCGGAGAGTTGATCCGTCAGGCGCAAATGGCGGGGGCGGATGTGGTCAAGATGCAGTTGGGCTGGCGGGACGGGGAGGGGGAGATCAACCGGTTGACTCCGGAGGTGATTGCCCAGTTGTATCGCCTTGCGGATTATTATGGCATCGAGTTGTTGTTTTCGGTCATCCGTCCGGACGCCTGGGAAACCTTGAAGCCGTTTCATCCCCGGCGGATCAAGATCGCCTCCCGCACGGTCAACGACTATCCGGAGTTGGTGCGTGAGGTGATTGCCACGGGTTTGCCGGTGATCATTTCTTTGGGCATGTGGCAAGGGGAGGGATTGCCTTTCGGGCAGCCGGCCAATGTGGAGTATTTATGGTGTCGTTCCAGTTATCCGGCTCACGCCTGGGATTTGACCGCGTTGCCCAAATCGTTCATCGGGACGCCTTATGCGGGCTACAGTGATCACTCTTTGGGGATTGAGGTTCCCTTGCTTGCCATTGCGCGGGGGGCGCGCATCATCGAGAAACATTTCACTTTGGACAAGTCCGACACCACCATTCGGGATCATGTGTTGAGTGCCACTCCGGAGGAGTTTGCACGGATGGTGGTTTTGGGACGGGGCATGCGACGCGCGATCCAGGCCGGCGTATAATCGACCCATTGAAGAAAAGAGGGGGTCTGGGAGATTCATCTACCAGACCCCCTCTTTTCTTCAATGGTTTGGAATCGATCCGTCCATCTCGCGCAACTTCTGATCGTAAACCGCCAGATCCTCATGATTGTGCGTGCGATTGGTGGCGTGATGACGGTATTTGTAAAACGGAAATTCCAATCGCCCAATGCGATACTTCTCCTCGAAACGCCGCCGCAACTCATGCCCCTCCCGCATCCGAAACTCCGGATTGTACAACCCGATGTCAAACAAACACTCCTTGCGAAACATGATCCCGCAAGCAATCTGATCCTCCATGCAATTGAAACGGCCCAACGCGTTTTCCAGATGATCCACCTTCACATAATCCACCGCCACCGCCTGATACTGACGGTTGACATCCAGAAACAATTTCATGATCTGCAAACAACTGCGATTCAAATAATCATCCGCATCCACCCGCACCACATACCGCCCCCTGGCCTGACGAATGGCATTGTTGAGCGCAACCGGCAACCCCTGGTTGATCTCATGCACCAACACGCGCAAATTCCGCACAATGGCCAGATTGCCCAACACCTCCTGGGTGTGATCCCCACTGCCGTCATCCACCACTAAAATCTCGAAAGTCCCCGGGGAAAGCCCCTCTTGATGATTGATGCTGCGCACACACCGCTCCACCCAGCGCCCCTGGTTGTAACAGGCGACAATCACCGAAATGTCAGGCAGATAAGAGGGATCCTTGCTCACACGCCGCCTCCCAGACAATCCCGCACCGCCGCCAACGCATACCGGGCCGCCTTCAACTCGGAATCCCGCGTCAACCCGGCGATGTGCGGCGTGATGACCAGATGATCGTTCCCATTGGCGTAACGAATCAACCGATGCCGCCGCTTGTCGGACAAGAATTCATCGGAAATCACATCCAGTCCCGCCGCGGCCAGATGACCATTGGCCAAATGAACCAGTAACGCCTCCTCGTCAATGATCTCCCCACGGGAGACATTGATGAAAATCGCCCCCGGCTTCATGGCGGCAAACCAGGCGTCATTCACCATGCCCGCCGTCGTGGCGTCCAGATGCACCGCGATCAACACGATGTCCGCCACAGCCAACACCGCCTCGTGACTGGCGCACGGCTCCACGCCGGGAGCGTCGATGGTCTTGTACGGATCGAAGGCCACCACCCGCATGCCGAACGGCTGGGCATACCGGGCCACATTGCCCCCGATGCGTCCAAATCCGATGATGCCCAAGGTGCGACCTTGAAACTCCACCGCCCGCAATTCATCCTCGATGTCGCGCCAATACCCCTGCTTGACCCGCTCCACCGCCTGAGGCAACTTGCGGACCGTGGCCATGATCAACGCCCAGGTGAACTCCGAAGAGGCGAAAATGGAATGAACGAAATCACTGTCCTTCAACCGGGAGACCACCACGCCATGCGCGGCACACCAGTCGAGATCAATATGGTTGGAACCCGTGGAAGGCGTGGCCAAAACCCGCAACCGACCCCGGGAAGCCTCCAGCAATCCCGCGTCGATGGTGTAGGTCGGACACGGCGAACAGATCCAGCCATCCACCTCCGGCAACAAACCCGCCACCTCGTCACGGCTGGCCCCGTGGGCCAAAATCACATCGGCGAAAGCCTGCAACTCCTCCCGGATCTCCGGCAAAAAATGGATCGGCGTGGTCACCAGCACCACAGGCCGTCCGCCGTGCAGCAACCGCTCCACCCCGGATTCCAGCACCGGCACCGGACGGTTGTTGCAAAACCCGTGACGCATCATGCACTCGGCCAACGGCAGATCCATGCGCTCGTCGATGTTGATGGAACGCTCCGGCTCCATGAGATAGGGACGACTGTCCGCCCCGTGCCGACTCCCCTCCTCCACGATCACCCGCCGGGTCATGGAATAAATGGCCCCATTGCGGATGTACGACGGGGGCTTCAGATCCTGACGCCGGGAACCGATGGCCGGTTCCGGATACTCTTGGGTGAAATCCACAATCTGATCATCGACGATGCGCTTCAAACGGATCGGATGTTTCTCCCCGGTATCCACCATGCTGATGACCGAATCCGCCCCGGTATCCAACAATTTCCGCAACGCCCCGTCGATGTCCCGCCCATCCCGCAACGGCGCCACACACGGCAGTTCCACCACCAGATCGTATTCGATCCCGAGGATCTTTTCGGTCTCCAACACCGCGAAACGCAACGAAGGCGCGGAAGCCACCAGATCCCCGGACAACTCCGCCGGTCGCAAAAACGGCGTCATGGCCCCGTAACGCCGGGCAATGGCGGCATAAACCGGACTGTCGGTGGAAACCACCACATGGGTCACCATCCGGGAATCCAAAGCCGCCCGGATGGAATAGGCCATCAGGGGATGCCCCAGAAGGGGATGAATGTTCTTGTCGGGAATCCCCTTGGAACCGCTTCTGGCCTGAATGACCGCCAGAACCTTGGGCCCAGTGGAGTCGGAAATGCCGGAATCGGACATGGCGCAAATCACCTGAAATGAGTGAAGGATAAAAATGGCGCGCTGCGCTTTTTTCGCAAAAGGCGCGCAGAAGTCAAAAGATTAAAGGATTGAAAGTCAAAATCCTGGGGAATGAATTCCCCAGACCCCTTCTTTTTTTCAATGGTCAAATCGTCGCGACGGATCCCGGCTCTTCACGATAGGCCACGAAAAAATTCAATCCCACTCCGTTGGCGCCCCGAAACAGATGCCGCGTGGCGGATAAAAAAGACGCCACCCGCTCCACATCCCCGGTGGCCAACACGTTGAACAGCTCCAGAACCTCCCCCAACAACGCCTCGGGCTGGTCCTCCTGGGGAAAGGTTCCCAATCCGGCCCGCACCCCCTCCAGCAACCGCTCCGACGCCGCCGCCAACGACCCCGGATCCACCCGGCTGGAAGCGGTGACATCCGCCGTCTGCCGAACCAGATCCTCCAGCAATGCGCTCAAACGCCGCGACCGCTCCAGCCACACCTCACCACTGCGGGCGTCGTCCACCCGATGGGTCAGCCATCGCAACTCCGCCCCCCCCGCCGCCGCCGGATCCATGGCCAACTGGTGCATCACCCCCTTGATGGGAGGATCCACCAGTTCCGCCGGCATCACCGGCGGCCAGGCCGAATAGACCCGCAAACCGCTCCTGGCAAACCACGCCATCACCTCGCCCGTACACGGACAGTCGATCTTGGGATTGACATAGGTATCCTGAATGATCGCCGCCCGGGAACGCCGCCCGAAACGCTCCGCCCGGTCGATGTTCTCCCGGAACAACCGCTCGGCCAAAGCGGGGATCTCCGCCTCCTCCCGGGCCAGGGAACGGATGACCAGTCGCTGCAAATCCCGCTGAAACATCCCGGCGCGGGTGCAGATGGCCAGGATCAGAAATCCACCCGGCTTCAGACAGGCTGCCAAACGCTCAAACCCTGCCTCCTTGGCCCCGGTATGATGCAACACCCCCTCGCAGGCCACGATATCGAACCGTTCTTCACCCGGATCATAGTCGAACAATGACCGCTCCACGAACCGATACCGGGCCTCCCGAGGCGCACGCAGGGCGAAAATCTTTCGCGCCCGCTCCAAAGCCAAAGGATTCATCTCCACCAGGGTGCAATCCGCCCCCCAGCGGCTGTAGAAAATGGCATGCTCCCCGGTCCCGCACCCCAGATCCAACAGACTGGCTCCGCGAAACAGCCGTGGCGGCAATTTCAGATAGTCCCGGAACAACAACACCCGTCGCCGTTCCTCTTCCCGCAGACGCTCATCCGACTCCAGAAAGCGTGTCGAAGGATTTTCCTCCTGGTAAACCCGCAACACCTCCCGCTCCACGCTCAGACGCTGCGCCTCCTCCACCCGCGACCCCTCTTGCGGCAGCCGATCAGCCATGACAGCCACCTTGAGAAGAGTCCCGGGCCGGCTTGCTCACCAGCCACGAACCGATCCACACATGGGAAAGCCCGGAACGAAGCCAAGTGCTGACCGCATCCTCCGGTCCGGCCACCATCGGCTCCCCGTGCAGATTGAAAGAGGTGTTCAACACCGTGCCCACGCCGGTGCGCTCCTGGAAGGCCGAAATCAAGGCATGATAGTCGGGATTCACCGCCCGGCTCACCACATGGGGACGGGAGGTGTGATCATACGGATGCAAACCGCTGATCATCTCCTTGCGCCCCAGAGGGGTGGAATCGAAGGCCAGGGTCATGTAGCGGGCATCCAGCCCCTTGGGATTGATGAAATAATCGTCGGCCCGCTCCTCCAACACGCTGGAGGCGAACGGCATCCAGAAATCCCGCTGCTTGATGATTTCGTTGATCTGACGCACCACGTGGGGATTGCGGGGATCCGCCAGGATCGAGCGGTTGCCCAAAGCCCGGGGACCGAACTCCCAACGACCGGCGCAACGGGCCACCACCTCTCCTTGGGCCAAAAGCTCCGCCACCTCTCCGGCTCCGGCCTGCCGCACCCGGCTCCCCTCGGGAATGCCGCCGGTCTCGATGGCCCGCAACGCCTGCTGGTCGGTGAAATCCTCCCCCAGATACGGGGTGGTGAAAGGCCGCAAATGCTCCACCTGCTCCGCTTTCACCGTGGGATGGGCGGCGGCGGCGATGCAGGCCGCGCCCACGGCAAGCGACTCGTCCCCGGCTCCCGGCGGCACGAACAAAGAGGTGACATCCGGCAATTCCCAGATCACCTTGTTGGCCTTGATGTTCATGGCCACCCCCCCGGACATCACCACATCCCCGATTCCGGTGGCTCCCACCCCGTTTTGCACCCATCGGGACAACAACTCCTCGGTGCGCCGCTGCACACCCCAGGCGATCCCGTCGAAACGCACCCCCTCCAGCCGCTCCTTGAACCAGAAGAAATGGTCCGCAGGCTGCGTGGTGTACGAAAATCCCAACCCGTGATTTTGCAGGGTTCCGGCATAGACCTCATAGGCCTGCCGCCCGTATTTTTCGTTGGCGTAAGGGGCCAGTCCCATGGTCTTGAAGGCGTGCTCGAATTGCTTCATGCCCAGCAGCAGCGTGGCGTAACGGTAGATCCGCCCGATGTTGCACTTGGCGTCCCGATGCAAAAGCCGCAAGGCTCCCCGGTCGCGCCCCTCCCAGACCGTGCCGTTGGCCCCATCCCCGCCCCCGTCCGTGGTGAACACCAACAGATCCCGATCCCGGTTCGGATGGGTCATGTAGGCGTACCAGGCGTGACAGGTGTGGTGATCGTGAACGCTGATGCGCTCCGCGGGCAGGCCGCTGTAAGCTTGGAGATGCTTCAGCCGGGCCTTGAGCATGCCTTCGGCGTCGTCTTCATGGGCGATGAGGCTTTCGTCGTAGATCCGGCGGGCCGGATCGATCCGATCCGCGAACACCTCCAGATAAGAAGGGGTGCCGGTGCCATCGAGACGGGGTTTCCAGTAGTGGGTCTGCTCCCGCCAGAAATCGGCGATGGAAAAGTTCTCCCGGGGCACGAAAAAATATTTCGGCGGCAGTCGCAAGGTGGAAAGGGCGATGTGATCCACATCCCCCATGGTCAGTCCCGCCAGAGCCAGCACCCGCTCCACCGACTGAAACGGAAATCCCGAACGGGTGGAAAAGCGTGTGGGCCGATCCTCGCTCATGGCCGCCACCAGCCGTCCGTCCACCAGCAAAGCCGCACTGGCCCCATGCCCGTCGTGAATGCCCAAAATGACCATAATCGCTCCCGCGCGCGCCTTTTCAAAAGGACAAATCCGATCCGCCAACCCGCCGCCATCCCACCCACGACGCGCCGATTCTTAAGAAAAATGAAAGATAGAGTGTAATCGCATTCTTGCGGATTGTTCAATCCATTTCGGCCTGGGAACACCGGAATCCACAAGAACTCACCCCTTTTTTGACACCACTCCCCCCTCTTGCCGAAGCAAACCCGGGACCACCGCAACGCTGACCACCACGGAAAACGTGCTTGACAATGCCTGAGAAAAATGGCGTCATGATCGATGTTGACCAAACGGTTTCAGCCGGATGGCATCCATCGCCCTCGAATTCATCACATTCCAGAGCCACACCCTCTCATGACGCCCGATCCGGATACCATCCCCCTCGCCGTGCGCACCTATTCGGCCCAATCGAGAATCCGCCATCCGGATGGCCTGTTCCTCGCCATGGTTCTGGATCTGTGGCGCTCCCGGGAACTGGCCTGGAGACTGTTCATCCGGGAAATCAGTCAACGCTACCGCCAATCGGTGCTTGGCATCCTGTGGGTGCTGGTGCCGCCGCTGGCCACCACCGCCATTTTCGTGGTACTCAACGCCCGCAAGATCCTCAACCTCGAACCCACCGAAATCCCCTATCCGGTCTACGTGCTGCTGGGCACGCTGCTTTGGCAGATCTTCTCCGAAAGCGTGCTGGCACCCCTCAAGGCCTTCGAGGGATGCGTGCCCATCATGATCAAGATCAACATGCCCCGGGAAGCCCCCATCCTCTCCGGCATGGCCCAGGTGCTCTTTCTGGCCGGCGTGCAACTGCTCCCGGCCCTGGGGGTGATGGTGTGGTCCGGAGTGGTTTTCACCCCCGCCATCCTGCTCGCCCCCTTCGCCATCCTGATGCTGGTGCTGCTCGGCACCGCCATCGGACTGTTCCTGGTTCCCCTCGGGGGACTCTACCGGGATATCGGCGAAGGCAGCGCCATGGCCCTCAAACTGGCCTTCTTCCTCACCCCCGTGGTCTATCCGCCCCCCCAGGAGTGGCCCTGGTCCCTGCTGGTCGCCTTGAACCCGGTGGTCCCCCTCCTCCAAGGAGCCCGGGATCTCATGTCCATCGGCACCATGCACGACCCGGCAGCCTTCTGGATTACCTGCGGCGGTACCCTCGTCGCCCTGCTGGCGGGCCTGCTCTTCTATCGCCTCGCCACCCCGCTGGTCCTGGAACGGATGGGAGCTTGACATCTCACGTGTCCAACGACCTGCTCATCGACGTGGAGTCCATCTCCAAAAAATTCTGCCGCAGCCTCAAACGCTCCTTGTGGTACGGCATCCACGACATCTCCCGGGAACTCACAGGACAAGATCGCTTCGCCACCTTGCGCAAGGATGAGTTCTGGGCCATCCGGGATTTGAGCCTCCAGGTGAAACGGGGCGACATCCTGGGCATCATCGGCTCCAACGGCTCGGGCAAAACCACCCTGCTGCGGCTGATCAACGGCCTGATCATGCCCGATTCCGGCCAGGTCACCATCCGGGGTCGGGTCGGTGCCCTCATTCAGCTCGGAGCCGGCTTCAGCCCGGTACTCAGCGGACGGGAAAACATCCTCATCAACGCCGCCGTCCTGGGCATCTCCAAACGCGAACTCGACTTGTGCCTCGATGAGATCATCGACTTCGCCAATCTGGGGGAGTTCCTCGACGCCCCGGTGCAAAGCTACAGCTCCGGCATGCGCGCCCGGCTGGGATTCGCCGTCGCCATCCACATGCGACCGGATATCCTGCTGGTGGACGAGGTGCTCTCCGTGGGGGATCTGGTGTTCCGCAACAAGGCCCTCGACCGCATGGACAAACTGGCCCACTCCGGCGTGGCGGTGATTTTCGTCTCCCACAACCTCGGACAGGTGGACCGACTCTGCTCCCGGGTGCTTTATCTGCAAAAGGGACAAACCGTGGCCCTGGGCCCCACCGCCGAGGTGATCTCCCGCTACGTGGGGGAAACCACCGCCCTCGACACCACCTTGCGCCACCATCCCGGCACCGAACACTCCTTCGTGGTGCGCTCGGTCAACCTGCGCGACGTCAACGATCAGCCGCTCCAACACCTGATCTGCGGAGAGTCCCTCCGGATCTCCCTGACCCTCGACGTGCGCCAACCCCTGAAATCCCCGATGTTCTGTTTCATGTGGGAACCCGAAGGACGCTCCATCATCCTGGCCTATACCCACCAGCCCCGGGAGGCGGAAGCGCGTCCCTCCCTGACTCCGGGTCAACACGTGATCGAAATCTCAATTCCCAAATTGCCCTTTCTTCCCGGACGCTATACACTGCGTTTATCGGTCTCCGGCACGATCGAGTCACAACTCCTGGGCAAGGTCGATCATCTGGCCACCCTGAACGTACTCCCCCGGCCCGGACAGTACATCATCACCAACGAAGCCGGATTCCTGGAACTGGACGCCAATTGGCGTTTTTCGTGAATTTTCGTCAATCAAGGACACGACCCGTTCAATCCCGACATGTCCAAGAAACTGCATCGCCTCATGCTTATGTCCGGCAGGGATCTCAAAGAAAATCCCTACCGGGAATTGATCATCAAGCGTCTGCTGGAACAGCGGGGCGTGGAGGTGAAACTGGTGGTGCCCGGTCGCGGAATCAACAAAGGCGCGTCGGCGGAACCGGTCCGGGATGATCCGATACTCACCAAAGAAGGCGCCATCCAGATCGACGGAGAATGGCACTTCCGTCAGGCCATGCGGGGCTGTCAGATCGTGGTGTTCAGCACCTGGCGCAGCTATCTCCCCCTCACCCGGCTGGCCCAGGCGGAAGGACGCCCCACCATCAATTTCTGCGCCACCTCCGGACTGGATCACTGGTCCCATGGGGTGGAACGCTGCCTGATCCGCAGCCAGTTCACCCACCGCATGTTGCGCTTCGAGCACGAAACCATGGGACTTCCCATGCCCCCGGATGATCAGATCCGCATCGTCGGCTCCATCCAGTACGAATACCCAAAAGACCATCAACCCCCCGCCTTCCCCAGCCGGGAACAATTCTGTCACCATTACGGCCTGGATCCCGCCCGCCCCATCGCGGTCCTGTTTCCCAAAGGCATCCAGTCGTTCCACAAAAAGGTGGCCGCTTGGTTTCCCCATTGGAATGCCCAACAGGTGGATCGGTATCATCAATGGTTCCTGGATCGCTACGCCCGTATCTGCGAACAGACCAGAAACGCCGGCTGCAACCTGTTGATCAAGATGCATCCCACCGCCTATGTGGGTTACAACTGCGATACCGCCTCGGAATCGGAATTCTGGCAACAGTTCCCCTGGACCAAAATCCTGGAAGCCCAACACACCATGGCCATGTTCCAGCACGCCGACGTGGGATTGGGAATCAACTCCCACGCCTCCCTGGACATGGGCTATTTCAACAAACCCTTCATCTATGTGGATTCCGACCTCATTCCGCTGCCGGATCTGCCCATTTTCAACGTCAACAAGCTGGTCCACCTGACGCCCGGCCCATCCACCCACTGGCACACCCAACCCATGGATATCAATCCCTGGTTCCGCTCCTGGCTGGGGGCCTTCAGCCGGGTCGAGGATCTGCCCGGATTGCTGATGGATCCGGCGCGCACCCTGCCCATCCAGCCTGGGGACCGGGAGGCCTTCATCACGGAATTCTGGGGCGTGGGGGACAATCAGGCATCGACGCGCATTGTCGATGAGATTCTGCAATTTGGCGAAGAGTCGCTTTCATCCTGGTCCCACCAACTCTCCTGGCCCCGCTGGCGGGGCAGGGTGGCGGATGGCATCCATCGATTGCGGGGCCGTCACCCCTGATCGTCAACCACCGGACCCGGCTGGCAGCATGGACAATAAAAGGCGGACCGCTGACCCAGACGCATCCGCCGGATCGGGGTTCCGCAACTCGGACAAGGCGCCCCATCCCGCCCGTAGACCCGCAAGGCCACCGCGAAATAACCGGGCCGTCCATCGCTTTGCCGATAATCCCGCAAGGTGGTGCCCCCCTGTTCGATGGCGGCCCGCAACACCCGTTGGACTACTTCCACCAGCTTGGCGCATTGGGAACGGGTCAAAGTCCCCGCCGGCAACGCCGGATGCAACCCCGCCAGAAACAACGACTCGGCAGCATAGATGTTCCCCACCCCGACCACCATATGGGCGTTCATGAGCCAGCTCTGAAGCGCCACCCGCCGATTGCGGCTCCGGTCGAACAGATGATCGGCGTGGAAATCCCCCTCCAGGGGTTCCGGTCCCAGTCCCGCCAGCAACGGATGCCGTTCCCAATCCCCCTCGATCCACAAAACCGCTCCGAAACGACGGGGATCGTTGAGACAGACCAAAGTGCCGTCGTCCAGGGTCCAGATCACATGATCATGGCGTTCCCGGGGTGCCAGGGGATCGGGGGTGAACAGGCGACCCGACATGCCCAGATGAATCAAGACATGACCCGTGCCGCAGGCCCACAGCAAATATTTGCCCCGCCGTGTCACGGAACGGATGGTCTGTCCCAGGATGGACAGTTCCAGTCGTTGGATGGGAATGGGCCAGCGCAGCGTCGGAGTATGGATCCGAAGCGATCGGATCACCCGGCCCGTCAGGCGGGGAGCCAGCCCGGCCCGGATGGTTTCGACTTCGGGAAGTTCAGGCATTCCAAGGGATCGATCAGGCCGCGCCGAGCCTGCGGGTCAACTCCGCCAGCACCGCCTCGGCGTGACCTTTGGTCTTGACGTTGGTGTAGACCTTGCGGACCACCCCTTCGGCATCCACCACGAAGGTGGAACGGACAATGCCCATGCTGGTCTTGCCGTACTGGGTTTTTTCTTGCCAGACGCCGAAAGCCTCGCACAACGCCCCATCCCCGTCGCTCAACAGGGTGAAGGCCAATCCGTATTTGGCGCAGAATCCGACGTGAGAGTTGACCGAATCCTTCGAGACACCAATCACCTCATGGCCCAGTGCGGCAAAGGCCGGACCCAGCGCCTGAAAATCATTGGCCTCCAGCGTGCAGCCCGGCGTATTGTCCTTGGGGTAGAAGTAGATGATCCCCCCTTTGGCTCCCAACCGGGCGCGCAGGGGCTTGGTCTGGTTGTGTTGATCCGGAGCGGAAAGGTCCGGAATGGTCGAACCGGGTTGCAACATGGCATGGCTCCTTTCAAAAGATTCACCGGACCACGCAAACCGTGACCCGGCGTGCAAGCGGAATCACTCGAACACCGCAGACAGGGATGGGGCGTCCAGGGTACGGTCGATCCAGGTTTCCAATGTGTCCAGATCGGCGGCAAGCACCCGCTCCCGCACATCCTCCGGAACCACCCCGAACTGACGACGCAACAAACGCATCAGCATCGAAGCCGCCTCCTCCCGCCGGCCTTCCTGACGGCCTTCCCAGCGGCCCTCCTGATGGCCTCCCTGCCACCACTCCTGACGACGCGCCTCTTTCCAGGTCTCTTTCCAGGCTTCGAAACGGGTTTGCATCATGGTTGTCACCTCCAACAGATCCACCGGGTGGGTCGGCGGCACCGGTCCATCGCCGCCCATCAGTTCCATGACATTGTACAGCATGATCGCCAGCACCGGCTTCAGGGCCGAAAACTCGGGACGCTGCGTAAACCACGCCAGCAGCTCTTTGGCCAGGGCGATCAGATCGTCCGGATCCTGGCACTGCTCGACCCGGAACACCAGCGCCGAGAGCGAATCCCGATCTTTTTTCAGATCTTCCGGCGCCAGATGGGTGGCGTCGATCAGAAAAAATCGTCCATCCGGCTGAAAGTGCCACAAGGGCGAACCATCCGGCAAGCCGATCTGATCCCGCAAACGCACCGGCATCAGCCAGGGGGAATCCCCATTGTAAAGCACCATCGGAAAGATCGGCGGCAAAGGGCCTGAAGCGGGAATCCGTTTTTCGTGCAGCAGTTGCAGCCACAGCAGACACTCGTAGATGACGACCCTCAGGGGCATCCAGCGTTCCACCGTGGACTGGAATTCCAGCAGCACCAACAGATACATCACCCCTCCGCCCCGCATGGGAACCTGCCAGACGATGTCGCTCTCCCGTTCCGGCAGGCCCGGTACCTGATAGCGGGTCTTGACCGGTTCCAAACGGGACAGATCCAGCTCCTGGACCCAAGGTTCGGTCACAAAACGCCTCAACAGATCGGCCATCATTTCCGGATGGGCGTACAATTGGTGATAGATACCGTCGTGATCGGTCATGTCGCCTCCTTGCAAGGAAACATTGTGACCGGCGCACCGTTGAAAATCCATCAAAAAAATCGTCCCCCGCCGCCGGGGTGGGCGCTACGATGGCTTGACAGGGATTCATGACCCATTCAACCATGGATGGCCCTCTTGAGCCTGTGATCGGCGGTCCTGTCTGGGCATGTGGATAGTCAAGCCCGGTTTGTTATACATATCATGGATGACTTGTATAAAAAATCCGATTTTCTATACAGGTCACCACGTCGTTTCAAGAAACACGAAGAGGAGACGACGTTGCAGACCGGAAGGGGATGGTGCGCCCGGCAGGACTCGAACCTGCAACCTACGGCTTAGAAGGCCGGTGCTCTATCCATTGAGCCACGAGCGCACGACAAAGAGGAAACGCCATGGGGAAGATTCAAAGATGGTCGGGGCGAGAGGATTCGAACCTCCGGCCCTCGGCTCCCAAAGCCGATGCGCTACCAGACTGCGCCACACCCCGACATCACCCAAAAATCCTAACCCAAAATCACCTCTCTGGGCAATAGCCGGAAAGAAAAAATCACAGCCGGTCAGACCCCATGGCATGGAAACTTGGTTTCCGGGCTTCATTCGGGCTATGATGACGCATTGCGGGACCACGCGCCACAGCAGTCTCATCCCAAAAACGGAGCGCCCGAATCGGGAATGATCGTCTCTCCATGAAGATCGTCATCGTCGGCTTGAGTCACAAAACCGCGCCCGTGGCCATTCGGGAACGTCTGGCGTTCACCGCAGAGGAGCTGCCGCGCTGTCTGAACGAACTGCGGACCACCCCGGTGGTGCGGGAAGCGGCGTTGCTGTCCACCTGCAATCGTGTGGAGATTTATGGGGCGGGCCAGAATCCGGAGCAGGTCGCCGAGGAGATCATGGGCTGGCTGACCACCGTGCGTGGTCTGGACAGGGATCTTCTGGAGTCCCATCTGTACCGCCTGACCGACCGGGACGCGGTGCGACACGGTTTCCGGGTGGCGGCGAGCCTGGACTCTTTGGTGGTGGGGGAGGCCCAGATCCTCGGTCAGATGAAACAGGCCTACCAACTGGCCGGAGAGGCGGGATCCTCGGGCACGGTTTTGGATAAATTCTTTCAGCACGCCTTTCACGCGGCCAAGCAGGTGCGCAACGATACCGGCATCGCGCGCAATCCGGTCTCCATCGCCTCGGCGGCGGTCTCCCTGGCCCAGCGGATCTTCGGCAACCTGAAAGGATGTCGCTGTCTGTTGATCGGCGCCGGGGAAATGTGCGAACTGGCGGCCCGTCATCTGGTTTCCGACGGGGTGGAAATCCTGGTGGCCAACCGGACGCTCTCCCGGGCCGTGGCCCTGGCGGAAACCTTCGGGGGGGAGGCGGTGGCCCTGGCCGAGCTGGAAAACAATCTGGACAAGGCCGACATCATTTTATCGTCCACCGGAGCCACCGGACATGTGGTCACGGCCCCCATGATCAAGACCGCCCTGAAAAAAAGGCGTCAGCGTCCCCAGTTTCTCATCGACATCGCGGTGCCCAGGGATCTGGATCCGGCCATCGCCCAACTGGACAACGCCTATCTGTACGACATCGACGATCTGTCCCGGATTGTCGAAAACAATCTCAAGGATCGGGGCAAGGAGGTGATCGCCGCCGAGGTGATCGTCGAAAAACGCAGTGACGAATTCATGCGCTGGCTGGAGACCCTGGAACTCTCCCCGGTGCTGGCCGCCCTGCGGGAAAAACTCGAAACCATCCGCGATCAGGAGGTGGCCAAAGTCGTGGGAACCTGGCCCAACATCTCCCCCGAAGAACAAAAAAGGGTGGAACAATTGGGTCGTCTGCTGGTCAATAAAATACTGCACGCCCCGTTGAGTCGTCTGAAACATCTGGCCGCGGAGCCGGATGGGGATCTCTACGTGGACGCGGCGCGACAACTGTTTCAACTGGATCAGGCGTGATGGCATGACCAACTCGTTTTTGCGTAAATTCGACACCATGCGGCGGCGCCACGCGGAGCTGGATGCCCTGCTGGGTCAATCCACCACCCAGGCGGACGCCTCCGAATACGCCCGCCTGAGCAAGGAATACGCCGACCTTGATCCCCTGGTGGAAGCCTGGATGGGATATCTCAAGCTCGAAGAGGAGATCCAGGAGACCGAAGCCCTGCTCGACGATCCGGACAGCGATCCGGAAATGAAACGCATGGTGCGCGACGAACTGGATCAACTCAAAACCCGGCTCGAAGAAAAAATCCCGGAACTGCAACTCCTGCTGGCTCCCCGGGATCCCCACGAGGGTCGCAACGTCATCCTGGAAATCCGCGCCGGCACCGGCGGCGAGGAGGCGGGACTGTTCGCGGCGGATCTGCTGCGCATGTATGGCCGTTTCACCGAGCAGAGCCGTTGGCGCCTGGAACCGTTGTCCAGCAGTCAGACCCAACTGGGTGGATTCAAGGAGGTGATCGCGATGATCTCCGGCAAGGGGGCGTGGTCGGCCTTCAAGTTCGAGTCCGGGGTGCATCGGGTGCAACGGGTTCCGGCCACCGAGGCAGGGGGACGGATTCACACCTCGGCGTGTACCGTGGCGGTGCTCCCGGAAGCCGACGAGGTGGAGGTGGCCATCAACGAACGCGATGACCTGCGCATCGACGTATTCCGCTCCTCGGGTCCGGGGGGACAGAGCGTCAACACCACCGATTCGGCGGTACGCATCACCCATCTGCCCACCGGCATCACCGTCAGTTGTCAAGACGAAAAGTCCCAGCACAAAAACAAGGCCCAGGCCATGAAGGTACTCAAGGCCCGCCTCCTGGACATGGAACAACGCGCCGCCCACGACGAACGCTCCCGTGACCGACGGGATCAGGTGGGTTCCGGAGATCGTTCCGAACGAATCCGCACCTACAACTTTCCCCAGAACCGGGTGACGGATCACCGGGTCAATCTCACCTTGCACAAGCTCGATCAGGTGATGGAAGGGGATCTGAAAGAGCTGATCACCACCCTGACCGCCCATCATCAGGCCGAACTGCTGGCCCGCCTGGGAGAGGAGTGAAAAAAACATGATCCCACCGTCCCGACATCGTATCCTCCGCACCTTTCCCGGATGGTCCGGGTTGGGAATGATGTGGATCCTGGCATGGGCCTGGCTTTGGCCGACGGGTGAAGCCCAGGCTTCAGTGGCCAAGAGTTACCGGCAACCGGCCTACATCAGCAACGCCTATTTTTCCGACAAAATGATCCGGAAGGGCGAAAACATGCAGCCCATGTCGGTGGTCAAGGCGCTGCGCGCCGGATCGGACAAGGTGGCGGGCTATTTTGTGCTGGATCTGGTGTTGATCAGCAACGGCACCCACCATGTCAAGGTGGATATCCTGGATCAGGCGGGCAATCTGGCCACACGGCTGGATTATCCGCCGATCAAAGCCGCCAAGGAGGATCATCTGCCCATGTACACGGCAGTCGGCACCATCGGAGGGAAACTGCCCCCCGGTTTATGGTTTTTCAAGGTATTCGATCAGCTCGACAAAAAGGGGTGGGAAACCCTGGGAACCCAGGCGATCCTGGTGGTGGCCCCCTCCAAAGAGTGATGTTCGTCTAGAAATCTTTCAGAATTGATAGGGAGATCAGGTCATGTCGCATTCGGAAGCGTTGTTTCTCAAGGCACAACAGGTGATTCCCGGCGGAGTCAACAGTCCGGTGCGCGCCTTCAAGTCGGTCGGGGGCACTCCCCCCTTCATCCGCTCGGGCAAGGGCGCCCTGATCACGGACGTGGATGGCAAAACCTATGTGGATTATGTCGGTTCCTGGGGTCCGTTGATCGTCGGTCATGCCCATCCGGCGGTGGTGGAGGCCATCTGCAAGGCGGCGGAAGGGGGGTGTTCCTTCGGCGCTCCCACCGAGGGGGAAATCCTGCTGGCGGATCGGATCATCGCCCGTTTTCCCGGCATGGAGATGGTGCGTCTGGTCAATTCCGGCACCGAGGCGGTGATGAGCGCGGTCCGTCTGGCCCGGGCGGCCACGGGTCGGGATCTGCTGGTGAAGTTCGAGGGGTGTTATCACGGTCACGCGGATGGATTGCTGGTAGCCGCCGGATCCGGAGCCGCCACCTTCGGAGTGCCCACCTCCCCGGGCATCACCCGTTCCACGGCCCGGGACACGCTGGTGCTGCCCTACAACGATCTGGAAGCCGTGGAGGCCATGTGGTCCTTGCGGGGCGAGGAGATCGCCGCCGTGATCGTGGAACCGGTGGCCGGCAACATGGGATGTGTGCTGCCGGCGCCGGATTTTCTGGCGTGTCTGCGTCGGGTGTGCGACGCCAGTGGATCGTTGTTGATTTTCGACGAGGTGATGACCGGTTTGCGGGTGGCCCATGGCGGCGCCCAGACCCTGTACGCCATTCAACCGGATCTCACCACCCTGGGGAAGGTGATCGGTGGCGGTCTGCCGGTGGGGGCCTACGGTGGACCCCGACGGCTCATGGAAATGATCGCTCCCTCGGGTCCGGTCTATCAGGCGGGAACGCTTTCCGGCAATCCTTTGGCCGTGGCCGCGGGTCTGGCCACCCTCGACCTGCTGGACGCGCCGGGAGTCTACGCCGCCCTGGAGTCCAAAACCCGTTACCTGACCAAAGGTCTCTCCCAGGTGATGTGCGCCCACAACATTCCCTGTGTGATCAATCAGGCGGGATCCATGTTCGGGCTGTTCTTCACCGACGCCCAGGCGGTCACCAACTATACCGACGCGACCCGATGCGATCTGAAGCGTTTCAACCAGTGGTTCCACGGCATGTTGCAAGAGGGGATCTATTTGGCTCCCAGCGCCTTTGAAGCCGGTTTCGTCTCTTTGGCCCACGACGAATCCCTGCTCGACCTCACCCTCACCATGGCGGAACGGGTCGCCGAAAGCCTGCGAGGCTGACCATTCAAACCCATCAAAAACCATTAAGAAAAAGAGCGGGTCTGGGAGATTCCTCTCCTTTAGGATTTTGACTTTCGCTTTTGCTTTCAAACGCGCTTTATAAACACGTTTTTTTCGCGCCGTTTGCGAAAAAATGCCGCGCACAGCCTTGTATCGGCCTCCGTTTTTCACCTTTTGAAAAACGGAGGTCGCGCCTTGCCAATCCCTGCCCCTTCCCCAACACCCGCCAACCTATCTCCCCACCCGACTCCGGTGCAACACCGCCCCCCGGTCGTCGAACATCGTCACCAACAGCTCCTGCCTGCCCACCTCCACCTGGGCGAACCCATACCGTCCTTGAAGGGCGAATTCCGAGCCGGGGAGGCGTTCTTTCACCCGGTAGAGCACATGCCCTCCGGCCCCGGAGATCACCTGCAACGGCTCGCCGGGCAGACGGATCACTTCCATGTGGTGATCATGCCCGCATAAGTAGGCGTCCGTGGCGGTGGATTGCAATACCGGCAACAAATCAGACAACAACGTTTTGCTGGAGCCGTGTTCGCCACTGGAACGCAACGGATAATGGGCCGCCACCACCCGCCAGAGGGGATTCCCGGATGACAGGGCGCCAGCGGCGAAACGGCTCTGTTCTGCCATCGGCAGGGTGGAATCCAACAAAACCAGCCGCAACAACGGCCCTCCCCCGGCAGCGACACCGAAATCCAAAGAGTCCTGACGGGCCCGCATGCGCCAGCGACCACTGCCCAGATGATCCCGACCATACAGCACCTGGGCCTCCGGATCGGAACGGATGTCGTGATTGCCCAGTACGGCCAGAAACGGGGTCTTGGCGAGAACGGTGCCGGTATAGATCGACTCGAACGCCGCAGACCACAAGGGATCGGTCACGGACAGCACCCCGTTGGGATAAAAATTGTCCCCCAGCAACACCACGAAATCCACCCCGCCACGGGCGGCGGCCACCTGTTCCATGGCCTCGGCCACCCGCTTTTGATGCGAACTCCCCGACCCCTGATCCCCCAGGGCAAAAAAGACCACCCGTTCCGGATCCCGCACCGGAATCGCCTCCGTGGCGGCCAGCAGTGGCCCGCACCACAGCAGCCAGATGATTCCGATCAACAGCCTCATGGTCCATGCTCCTTTCATTGGTGAAAACAAAGAAGGGGTCTGGGGGATTCCTCCCCCAGGGTTTTGACTTGAAATGTTAATCAAGATAGAATTTTTTTGTTTTTAACGATAAAAAAAGTAAATTCTTGGGGGATGAATCCCCCAGACCCCCTCTTTTTTTTCAAGAGTGGCGATATTTCACCCTGTTGAAGCGGCATTGTCAAATCCCCTGCCACCCTGTAACGTATCCCGAGTTCTTCCACCGAAATCAAGGAACACACACATGTCCTGGGATCTCATGGCCCTGTTGCTGCTGATCGGCGCGATCTGGGGCAGTTTTCTGAATGTTTGCATCCACCGCATCCCGCTGGAAGAAAGCGTGGTCCTGCCCAACTCCCGCTGTCCGGCCTGTCGCCACGTCATCGCCTGGTACGACAACATCCCGATCCTGAGCTGGTTTGTGCTGCGGGCCCGCTGCCGACATTGCCAGACCGCCATTTCGCCGGTCTATCCCATCATCGAATCCCTCACCGCCCTTCTCACCCTGTCCACCCTGCTCCACTTCGGCCTCACCCCCACGGGAATCGCCCTCACCGTGCTGGGATACGCCCTGATCACCCTGACGGTCATCGACTTTGAACACTACATTCTTCCCGATGTCATCACCCTGCCCGGAATCGTCATCGGCGTGATCTTGAGCCTGCTGCCATGGTTTTTCCCCCCCCTGGCCTCCTGGCAGAACGCCCTCATCGGAGTCACCGCCGGAGGGGGTGGATTGTGGCTGTTCGGCTGGCTGTTCCAACGCTTCACCGGAAAGGAAGGCATGGGACTGGGCGATGTCAAGCTCACCGCCCTGCTCGGCGCCTGGCTCGGCTGGCAGGCTCTGCCCTTCACCATTTTCGCCGCCGCCCTGATCGGCAGCTTCGTGGGACTGCTGTGGATCGCCGTGTCGGGCCGGGACCGCTCCCTGCCCATCCCCTTCGGACCCTATCTGGCCCTGGGGGCCTGGGGATATCTTTATTTCGGCCCGACGGTCTATGGATGGTATCTGGGCCGTCCCCTGATGATGTTCTGACCCGATCCATGCTCTTCATTCTGGGCATCACCGGCTCCATCGGCTGCGGCAAATCCACCGTCACCCGTCTTTTCGGACAGATGGGAGCCCGTACCCTGGATGCCGATCTCCTGGCCCGCAACGCCCTGGATCCCGGATCTCCGGCCCTGGCCGAAGTGACGAAAGCCTTCGGCGCCGACCTGCTCACCGGCGACGGTCCCCCCGCAACCCGTCGCCTCGACCGGTCCCTGCTGGCCCAACGGATCTTCTCCGATCCGGCCCGACGCCGCCAACTGGAAGCCATCGTCCATCCGGCGGTATTCCGCGCCATGGCCGCCACCCTGGCCGAATGGGACCGATCCACCCCCCCGGATACCCGAACCATCGCCGCACTGGAAATCCCCCTGCTGCTGGAAACCGGCTCCGCAGCCTTGTGCGATGGCATTGTGGTGGTGGCCTGCGGCGACCACCAGAACGAACGACTCGCCCAACGTCCCGGACTGTCGGAAACCACCCGACAACAGATCATCGCCCAGCAGCTGCCGGAAGCGGTCAAATGCCGACAGGCCCACTGGATCATCGACAACCGCCACGATCCCGCCGAACTTTCCACCCAATTGCTGCCGGTATGGGCCACCATTCTCGCCCAAAAATCCCCCATTCAACCGGCTTGGCCCCTGCAATGGCGCTCTTTCTTAAATTCCTGACATGATATTTTCAACTGTGGACGATTTTGTTATTGACTTTCACAAAATACCCGCATAAATTAACGCAAATCGACCTGCAACAAAATGTAAAATCATGCACGTGTCGGAACGTGCCAGATCGTGGATCGCCCCGAAGCCTCAAGATCTCCCGACACCCGATCAACCCAATTGATCCCGACTCAAATGACCGCGCAGCGAATGATCGCGCGTTTGAAACGAATTACCCGCTTTCATGCCCATGCCGTTCCCTGCCCGACCTTCCGAGTGCCTTGGAAAGACGTGCCTTGAACGGTTTTTGTTACTCAAATCCTTAAGACAACTTCCACCAGCATGCCAAAAAAACGTATACATCCCCAGAACGATCCCCTCGCCGACCCGGCGGATATGGCGCAACCTCCCTTTCCCGGAGACGACGACACTGCGCCACCCACACCCGCCCGCCGCGAACCGGCGACGACGGACCAACCCGCGACAGCCAGCAGCAAACCCGATCGACCCCCCATCACCCATTTAAGCGATCTGAAGGCCCTGCCGGTCACCACCCTGTCGGAGATGGCTTCTGCGCTCAACGTGGAAGGTCTCATGGGGATGCGCAAGCAGGAGTTGATCTACGCCATCCTCAAGGCCGAAAGCGCCAACAACAACGCGCAAATCTACGCCGAAGGGGTGCTGGAGGTGCTTCAGGACGGCTTTGGCTTTCTGCGCGCTCCGGATACCAACTATCTGCCCGGTCCGGACGACATCTACGTCTCCCCCTCGCAAATCCGCCGTTTCGGACTGCGCACCGGCGACGTGGTGGAAGGTCAGATCCGCTCCCCCAAAGAAAGCGAACGCTATTTCGCGCTGCTGCGGGTCGAAAAGATCAACTACGAAGATCCCATCAAGGCCCGCAACAAGATCAACTTCGACAACCTCACCCCCTTGTATCCGGACGAGCGGCTGATCATGGAACTGCCCGACTCCTCCGCCAACAAGGATGCGGGTACCCGGGTGATCGACCTGTTGTGTCCCATCGGCAAGGGGCAGCGGGGCCTGATCGTGGCCCAGCCCCGTACCGGCAAGACCATGCTCATGCAGAGCATCGCCCACTCCATCGCCGAAAACCATCCCGAAGTGATCCTCCAGGTGCTGCTCATCGACGAACGGCCCGAAGAGGTCACCGACATGAAACGGTCGGTCCGGGGCGAAGTGGTCTCCTCCACCTTCGACGAACCGGCCACCCGTCACGTCCAGGTGGCGGAAATGGTCATCGAAAAAGCCAAACGCCTGGTGGAACACAAACGCGACGTGGTGATCCTGCTGGACTCCATCACCCGTTTGGCCCGGGCCTACAACACCGTGGCTCCGTCTTCGGGCAAGGTGCTTTCCGGCGGTATCGACGCCAATGCCCTGCAACGCCCCAAACGGTTCTTCGGCGCCGCACGCAACATCGAAGAGGGCGGCTCCCTGACCATCATCGCCACGGCCTTGGTGGAAACCGGTTCCCGCATGGACGAGGTGATCTTCGAGGAGTTCAAAGGCACCGGCAACATGGAGGTGAGCCTCGATCGCAAACTGGTGGAACGCCGCATTTTCCCGGCCATCGACATCGCCCGCTCCGCCACCCGCAAAGAGGAACTCCTGATCGATAAAGACGATTTGAGCAAACTTTGGGTGCTGCGACGCATCCTCCTGCCCATGGGGGCCCAAGATTCCATGTCTTTCCTCCTGGACAAAATCAAGGCCACGAAGAATAATGAGGAATTTTTCGCCAGCATGAACAATTGACGGTCAAGGAATGACATCCATGAAAAACGATATCCATCCCCAGTACAAAGACGTAACCTACACCTGCATCGGTTGCAGCCACGTCTTCAAAACCCGCTCCACCGGTTCGGATCTCACTCTGGGCGTCTGCTCCGAGTGCCATCCCTTCTACACCGGCAAGCATAAGCTCGTGGACACCGCCGGTCGCGTGGAACGCTTCATGCAGAAGTACGGCAAACAGCAGTACGCCGCCAAGGGCGCCCGCTAAACCGCATCGCCCCGCCGCTTTACAAGCCGTTCGCCAGACACCTCAAGAGGCAGACAAGGTGTCTGGCGAACGGAACTCCACGAGTTTTCAGTCACTTCCCGGTTTCTTCGGTTTCGCTTCTCCGGTCTCAGGGCTTCCACGGCGATGCAAAAGGGTGTCGTCCATGGCGATATTCACATTGACCCATCGGGCAGGCGTCTCCCCCCCACCAACGTGCGCAAGACCTCCCACAACCTCCGGATCCGGTTCCATGGCGTCCAACGCCGAGGGGAGAGGGATGGCTTCGTCATCCCGGAACATGGCGGACAGATGAAGCTCCAGCGCCTTTCCCGCATTCAACAGGATTTCATCCAACCAATCCCCCGCCGAAACGCATCCTGACAGTCCGGAAAAAAGCGCTGAAACCCGACTCGCTCTGGAAATCTCCTACCGCAATGTCAAACCGCTTTGACGTTCGATGGATGGGATGGTTCCGATCAGGATGATTTTTCTGGGGTGAGGCAGGGTCATTTTTTCGGGCCGATCCGGATGGATGGTCTGAATTCCCGAGAGGGAAGCGTCGGCTTCCCTCTCGGTGGGACTGCGGGGATTGATCGTGTTCCAGACTACAAAACCGTCTCGGCCTGACCGACCAGGGCCGGTTTTTTCAGATCTTCCGGAAGCTGTTCGCCGATTTTTTCCAGCATCGGTTTGGTGACCAGATTGTAAAACAGTTCGGCGCGAATGGTCTTGACCCCGGCGGCGGGAACCGCATAGTGCAGTACCCGCTTTTCACCCGGTTTCAGACGGCTGTCGGCGCCGAGTTTGGTGGCCTGGGGCGGCATGACCGAATGGCCTTCGTTGTTGAGCAGCTTGAGGATCAGAAGGGATTGGGGATCCTCCTTGTCCGGATCCTCCTTGAAGTTGCTCCAGACCACCTCGCCCTTGTCGTTGAGGGCCGTGACCTTCAGCACCATGTTGCGAAACGGCGCGCTGCTGGGCATGGAGTGCAGAAGGGTGTTTTTCAGGATGATCGTGGCCTGAAGCTTGGAGCCTTTATCCTCGGCGTACATGGAAAGGGCCACGGACTTGCGCACCTTGGCCGGGTCATGCCCGCCGAGAATCTCATGACTGGCAAATCCGTTGAGTACCGGCATGTGACAGGATTGACAGGTGGGAGCAACCACATCCCGGGTCTCCTTGACATCCTTGCCCTTGACCTTGGTCTCCTTGACCTCCTTGCCCAACAGCAGATCACCGACCGTGCAGACCGCCACTTTCTGGGGATTGATCATGGTCTGGTGACAGCCCAGACAAATATCGGAAGTCTTGAACAGCTCCGAATTGGCCCGATGGGTGAAGGCGTTGACCTTGGGTTCATCTCCGCCACCCGGCGCCTTGACGGGTTGCTTGCCGTTGAAAACCCCTTCCGGCCCCCGCAGGTTGTCTTTGGAATATTCATAAGCCGAGGCGCCCAGAGTGGGTTTGCCCCCCTCTCCCACGACCCCCTTGAAGGCGGTCATGGTGTGACAGGCCACGCAGTTGACCCCTTCGGCGTACATGGGTTTGGCGTCGAGCTTGGTGGTTTTGTCCCGGGCGGCGATCGGGGCATGACATTGCAAGCAGGCCGGGAAGGCTTTGGTCACCTTGTGGGTCACCCCCTCTTCGGTCGGCTCACCGGCTTCCATCCGATAGACCGCGCCGTGAATCGGATCGGTCAAGGCCGTGCTTTTGGCATGCATGGAGCCTTGCCACTGACGATAGATCTCCTGATGACACTCGCCGCAATTGGCCGCAGGGACATGATTCAAAGGAGGACGGACACTCTCAGCCGGGGGGGAATCCGAAGCCCACAGCGTGGTGGCGATCAACAACGCCCCCAGCAGTCCCAATGCCAATCCCTGTTTTCCCAACACGGCCATTTCACGAACCTCCAGATCAAAAAGTGACAAAATCAGGCTCCCCCATGCCATGATATCAAACTGCGGCAACCGACACCATGCCATCAGAAAAGCACATGTCAGAATAAAGGAGTTCTTGCGAGGTGCGCAAGATCGTACAAGCGTTCCCGGGTCTGATTTTTTCGATTTTCGGCCACGTTCCGGCCTGGAAGCTGGAGAGGTCCGAGGGCCAAAACCGGCGATCAGACCTGTCACGCCGGAAGGATCCGGATCCACCCGACCCAGCCTGTCCCCTCCCGGCACCGGATCCATCCGCACGCAACACAGTCAAAAGACCATGGGCAACAACAGGCCCCCAAACCACACCCTCACTCCTTTTTGCCCCCCAGACTCACCGGCACCAGCTCGCTGATCTTGAACAGCCGATATCCGGTGCGCACGCCCCACACACCCAGCAGGGTGGCACCCGCCAGACTCATCCACAGGGTCCACCCTTCGTCCATGGGCCAGACCGGCGAGAAACTCCGGCTCCAGGCCACCACGGCCCACAATCCCACCAGATACGAGGTGGCCCGATCCGACAACACCGCTCCGGCGGAAAAAAAGCCCGTCACCCGCACCGTCACCCCCATGATCAAGGTGGTCAGGAAGGCGGCTCCCAGCAGATGCACCGCCACATCCAAGGATCCCGTTCCCAGCAGCAGCCAAAGCGCCCCGGCCACCCCGTGGAAAAATCCCAAAGACAAGGTGACGTTGATCGAGGCCCAACCGAATCCACGGGCCGCCGGAATGAATCCGGTGCCGTGGAGCAGCAGCAGCAGCGTCATCAGCCATCCGGCCCCCGCCAGACGCCAGGATCCCCACGGGGTGAAAGCCGCCCACGCCGAACAGATCCAGGCCACCCCGAGGGCCACGACAAAACGCCGCGCCCCACGATCCTGGAGCAAAGTCCCGCCCATGACGTTTTGAATCAATTGCTGGGCCGCCACCAAAGCCATGGTGATCGGTCCACACCACAACACGAACAACGCCACCCCCGGATCTTCCAAAGGCAACCAGGGAGCGATGGCCATCAGGGTCATGCCTGCGGCCAGCGGATATCCCCGGGGCAGACGCAGTTTCGGGTTGCCCTCAGAGGTGACCCGATACAAAAAGTATCCGGCCCCGCCATAGACCACGCTCACCACCAGATCCCCCAAGGTGGCCAACGGTGCGAAAGGAAACCCGGAAACCAGCAACCCGGCCCACAACAGATGACACAAATGCAACAGACTCCGGGAGGGCGGTGGTTTGCCTCCGGCCACGTGAGGTCCGGATTGCAGGGCGAAACCCAGCAGAAACGACCCCAAAAATCCCATGATCTGCATCCGGGCGTGCCACAGCTTGTAAAAAAAATAGTCACCGCTCACCGCCAGCACCCCGTGTTGCCACATCCACAGGGCAAAACCCAACGAAAACCCCGCCAATCCCGCCACCAGTCCCCCATACCAGAAGCGTTGCACCACGGGTTGACGGGTGAAGGTCATGGGCGAAAAGGTGGAATCGGAGGGGGTGAGAATCTGAATCAGGCGTTTCATGGTGATTTTTTCACTCCTGAAAGGTCTAAAGGATATTAAAGCCTGGGTGAAGGGATTCTCAAATGAGGAGGATCGGAGGGTCAAGGCTTGATGGGAAGATCAGGGGGAGAGGTGTAAAAAAAATTGCACCTGTAAAAATTTTTTACATTCTCATTCTATTGATAAAATTCAATTTTTCGCAAATTTCCCAAAACAGACCAATCATTCGCATGAATACTTAACAATCGCGACAGAAGCGATTTTGCAACCTATTGAATTTCATGGAAATAAAAAATTGTCATTCTGGCATGCAATCTGCTCTTTTGTTAATTGAAATTGATCGATTCATCAAAGCGGAGGAGTACGATGAAGAATTGCTGGGAGAAAAACCAATGTGGCCGCGAGCCTGGAGGCTCCAAGGAGACCAAGCTGGGAACCTGCCCGGTAGCGACATTCGCATTGGCGGACGGCTTTCTGGGAGGCAAAAACGGGGGACGGGCCTGTATTTTCATTGTCGGCACCCTGGCTCCCACGGACCGGGTCAACTCCTGCGAATCCCTGGCCAACCGCAGCAAGCGGGACTGTTTTCAATGTGATTTTTTCCAGACCTTGAAGAAAAAATACAAAAAGGCGTTCAATCTGGAGGTGTTCAACCGTTACATCGAAAATTCCGCCACCCTGACTTTGGATTGATTTCCGGAATCAAGGCGCCCGGAAACGGGAACGCCACAGAGAAATCCTCCAAAGCAGCATCCCCAGCAGGGTGAGGGCGCCAGAGAAGAGCTGACTGGTCTCCAGTCCCCACAGCAGCACGGAGCCTTTCAGGTCTGCGCGCCAGAAGGTGACCAGGAAATAGACCCCGAACAAAGCCACGATGGCCAGACCGGTGAGGCTGCCGGGGGCATCTTTCAGGCGCAGGCGTTGACCGAGCAACCATCGGCTCGACGCGATGGCCGCCAATCCCATATACAATTGAGTTGGATGAACCTTGAGTCCCGGCGGCGGACCGCCCCAAGGGGTGGTTCCAAAAATCACGCCCCAGGGCATTTCCGTGGCCACGCCATGGCAGCATCCCGCGGAAAAACAGCCGAAAGTCCGTTGCAGGCCATAGCCCAGAATGAAATAGGGCATGAGAAAATCCAGCACCCGCCAAAACGGCAACCCCTTCCAGAGACAATATCCCCACAGCGACACCGTGAACGCCCCGGTGATGGCCATGGTGCCCAGATTTTGCAACCGTGTGGGATCCAGGTTGGCCCGCAGGGTGGACCAGGAGAGATCGGGGGCAAACGCCATGGAGAGCAATCCCCCGCCGAACCAGATGGAAAAAACCACCAAAAAACTGATATCCCCCAGATGGGTCCGTTCCAGCAGTTCCGGATCCCGTCCCCGGACCGCCAGAAAGTGGACCAGAAACAAGGAGACCATCATCACGAAGCCGTAAGTGTAAAAGGTCAGATCCCCCAGTCGACCCAGAATCGGATACATGGTTCAGGCAGCTCCCCGGGTACGATTTTCGGCGATGCGGTGAATGATGACCGTGCTCAAGCCCCAATCCATGGCCAGGGTGATGTCCACCCCCAAAGACTGAAAATAGGGATTGTAATAGTGCCAGTATCCCAGTTGCACACAGGTGTACTCCCCCAGGGTGCCCAAAAGCGCCCCGATGACAAAGTGCAACAGATCCCGTTCTTCACGCCAGTATCCGGCCATGGTGATGAGAAATCCAGCGTAAAGCAGATAGACGAGGGGCATTTTGTTCATCAAGGCCAGGGTGGCGAAGGCGTACAGGGCCACCAGAAGAGCCAAAAAATCAAAAAACCGGTCGCGACTGGATCCGTGAGCGGGAATCGCGGCATGAATGACCCGTCCGAGACGGCGGTAAAGGGCAAAAAGATTGGCCCAGATGAGAGGAATCCAAACCGGCAGCCCCAGAATCAGGTTGGGGCCGTGATAGATCCATTCACCCAGATGGACGCTGACCGCTTCGGCGGGAGTGCCCAGAAGGGCGGCGGCGAGCATGGCCCGACGGTCGTTGGGGTGGGGATCGAAACGGGATTGGGCATAAAGAATGACCAGCAGCAGCAAGGTGGTCAGCCAGGGCCAGTTCCAGGTCAGCACCACCGAGGCGAACAACGCACCCCCGATCCCGGCGCAAAACATCCAATGCGTGATCATCCCGCCCTGTTGAAAAAAAAAGAGGAGGTCTGGAGGATTCATCCTCCAGGGTTTTGCTTTGAGTCCTTCAAAACCAAAAATCACAATAAATTTATTTTAAAGTCAAAACCCTGGGGGAAGAATCCCTCAAACCCCCGCTTTTTTTTCAATCCATTAAAACAATCCATGCGACAGACTTGACCCGTCACGCAGAGTATCGCATAATGGATGGTCCGTTCAATACAAATCATGGAAAGAAGGATTCCCACCAGTGAAAAGAACCTATCAACCCAGCAAAATCCGTCGCAATCGCACCCACGGGTTCCGTGCCCGCATGGCCACCCACGATGGCCGCGCGGTGCTGTCCCGCCGTCGCGCCAAGGGACGTCACAAACTGATCCCGTAACGCATGCCGACTCCCGCAGATTTCCGGTTTCCGAAATCGGCGAGGCTTCTGACTTCCCGGGAATTTCAACAGGTTTCGTCCCGGGGACGCCGATTCACTTCGCGCTATTTCATTCTGCTGACCCGTGATGTCCCACTCGAACCCACCCGCATGGGCATCACGGTCAGTCGCAAGGTGGGTAACGCGGTACAGCGCAACCGGGTGAAGCGGATCATTCGCGAAATGTTCCGACTCCGCAGACCCATGCTGAAACCCGGCCTGGAGTGTATCGTCATCGCCAAACCCCTGGCGGGTCAAACGGTCAACGCGGATCTGAGCCTCAATCTGCGGGAACTGCTCGCCCATCACGAAGTACGCGTACCTGTTTGATAAAGATCATCATGCACAAACTACTGCTCGGCATCATCCGTTTCTACCAGCTGGTGATTTCACCCGTGCTGCCGAGCAGTTGCCGCTTTTACCCGACTTGCTCCCACTACGCCGCCGAAGCCGTGACACGATACGGGGCGATGAAGGGAAGCTGGCTCACCCTGCGTCGATTGGGCAAATGCCATCCATTCCACCCTGGCGGACTCGACCCCGTCCCTTGAATCGGTTACTAGGATAATCGCCATGGACCAGCGCACTCTCCTGGCCATCACCTTGTCATTCATTCTTCTGATCGCTTTTCAGACGTTCTCGGATATCTATCTGCCCCCGCCCCAACCAACCGTGGAGCAGGGCAAAGAGAACAAAGACAGCAAAGAAAACAAGGAGACCCAATCCGTCGAGAAAAAGGTCCAGGAACAGGCCAACGTGGAGGCCGCCAAGCCCCCGCAAGCCCTGCACGCCCAGACCATCCCCGGATCCACACCCAATGCCAACGAACAACGCTTCGCGTTTGAAAACGGTGTGATGGCTGGTCATGTTTCCAATGTGGGGGCGTCGCTTTCCCAGGTGAGCTTCCTGAAATACCTGGATCATCTCCCCCCGGAAGGCAAACCCATCGAATTCATGTCTCCCGCCGGAGCCCATCTGTTCTTTGAGGAGAGTGGCTATCTGGGCGAGGTGGGGGTGGAACTCCCCACCCGCAAGAGTGTCTGGACCCGTTCCGGCAGTGGTCCCGTCGGCCCCAACGCCCCCCTCACCCTGGAGTGGGATAATGGCAAAGGTCTGAAATTCGAGAAAAAATTCTCCTTTGAAGCCGGTTCCTACCTGGTCACCACCACCGACCGGGTGATCAATACCACGGACAAACCGGTCTCGTTGTTTCACTTTGCCCACTTTGCCCGTATCGAACCCAAGCTCGATGACAAACAGGCCATGGCGGTATCCGACTTCCAGGGGCCCATGGGTTATCTGGACTCGGTGCGCGTGCAGCATGTGTACGAGGAACTCAAAAAACAGGATCAGCGCGTCAATGCCCAAGAGGGTTGGGCAGGCTTCAGCGATAAATATTTCCTGGCCGCCCTGGTGCCCGATCAGTCCGGTGGCATGAAGAAATTCTATTTCGATTACGACGAACCCACCCATCGCATCGGTGTCGTGGCCAGCAAACAGGAGTTGCAGGCCGGCGGTTCTTTGGAAAAATCCACCCGTCTGTTCATCGGTCCCAAGGAGGTGCGTACCCTGGAAGCCTCCGGTCTGAAACTGGAGCGGTCCATCGATTATGGCTGGTTCCATTTCCTGGCGGTGCCCCTGGTCAAGGTTTTGTTGTTCTTCAACGACTTCATTCATAACTACGGCATGGCGATCATTCTGTTGACGGTGATCATCAAGCTGCTGTTCTTCCCCTTGGCCACCAAGAGCTACCGCTCGATGAACGCCATGAAGAAGCTCGCCCCCAAGATGGAGGAGTTGAAAAAGCTTTACGCCCACGACAAGGCCATGTTGCAGCAAGAGACCATGCGTCTGTATCAAGACAACAAGGTCAACCCGCTGGGTGGATGTTTGCCGATCATTGTGCAGATTCCGGTCTTTTTCGCCTTGTACAAGGTGTTGTTTCTCTCCATCGAGATGCGGCACGCCCCATTGGTTTTCTGGATTCACGATCTGTCGGTGATGGATCCTTATTACGTCCTGCCGATCCTCATGGGCATCTCCATGATGATTCAGACCAAATTGAACCCGGCCCCGCCGGATCCGATCCAGGCCAAGGTGATGCTCTTTTTGCCGGTGATTTTCACGGTGATGTTTTTGAGTTTCCCGGCTGGACTGGTGCTGTATTGGCTGGTCAACAATGTGCTGTCCATTGCCCAGCAGGGGTACATCATGAAGTTGGAGTCCAAATGACCCGATGATGGGTTCTTGCGTGTTGTTCGACGACGAGCCGATCGCGGCGTTGGCCACGCCGCCCGGCACGTCGGCGGTTGCGATCATCCGTATGAGCGGAGCCGGTTTGATTTCCCGATTGTTGCCTTTGTTGAGGCGTCCGGGGGGGCGATCGGTGGCTTTGGAGGATCTCAAGCCGCGACAGCTCAGACGCTTGGATGTGGTGGACGATCCGGAACCGGTGCTTCTGGATCAGGTGATGATGGTCTGGTTTCCCGCTCCCCACTCCTACACGGGTGAGGATGTGGTGGAATTGCAGGGACATGGGTCTCCGGTGGTGGTTCAACGCATCCTGGAGCGTCTGAGCGCCGCCGGAATCCGTCCCGCCAGACCTGGGGAGTTCACCCGACGGGCCTGTTTGAACGGCAAGATGGATCTCACCCAGGCCGAAGCCATTGCCGCCTTGATCAACGCCTCCTCGTTGCGTTCGGCACGGGAGGCGGTGCGTCAAATGGAGGGATCCCTCTCCGAACGAATTAATCATGCACGCGACCAATTGCTTACCGTTTTAGCCCATCTGGAAGCCAGTCTGGATTTCTCCGACGAAGATGTTGTCCCCCTGCCCTCTGCTGGCTTGTTGAAAGAAATCAGTGAAGTCTCCGAGTTGTTGGGGAGTCTCCTTCGGGGGGCGTCGATGGGGATTCGCTTACAGGATGGATTTCATCTGATCATCATCGGTCGCCCCAATGTGGGCAAATCCAGTTTATTCAATCGGATGTTGGGTCGAAAACGGGCGATCGTCTCGCCGGTGCCGGGGACCACACGGGATTGCATTGACAGTCATGTGGAGATTCGGGGATTCCCGGTGACCTTGCTGGATACGGCGGGGTTGCGGGTGACGGACGAACCGGTGGAGGCGGAGGGGATTCAATTGACCCGTGAGCAGATGGTGCGGGCGGATGGGGTATTATTGGTTTTGGATGCTGAGGTTGGATGGACCGATGAGGATCGTGTGTTGGTTCAGGGTTTGGGGCAGGATTCTCTGATCATTTGGAACAAGATGGATCTGTACGCCGGGGAGCATGCGTTGGTCTGCCCTGGTGATTGGCCGATGGTGCGTGTCAGTTCCGTCACGGGTGACGGGATGGAGGTTTTGGAGGGTATGATTGCCGAGCGGTTATTGCCGATGCCATTGGATGGTGAAGGTGCGGTGATCATGGTGGTGCGTCAGAAAGAGGCGTTGGCGCGTGCGGTGAAGGCGTTGGCTGAGTGTGAGGCTTGGATCATTCACGGCAAGCCGGGTGAGGTCACGTCGCTTCCATTGAGGGTTGCTTTGGAGGCATTAGGTGAATTGGTTGGGCATGTTACACAGGAAGATCTATTGGATCGCATTTTCTCCACTTTTTGCATTGGCAAATAGATTTCTCAAATCAAACTATTGAAAAAAAAGAGAGGGTCTGGGGGATTCTTCCCCCAGGACTTTGACTTTCTTCTTTTGACTTTAGCGCGCTTTTACAAAAGCTTTTTTCGCACAGCGAAAAAAGCGCAGCGCGCTCTCAGCCCTCCCCCAGCGACAACGCCTCAATCGATCCCTCTTCTTGCCCATTCAAATCCAGTACTCACCTTGTAAAATCAACACATACTTTCCAATTCGCCCATTCAAATCCAGTGCTCACCTTGTAAAATCAACACATTTTCCAAAAGACGAAAACAATTCACAGCCATTCTCACTCACATAAAAACGAGTGAAAATTGGCCACGCGCTTGCGCTTTTTTCTCAAAAGGCAAATCAAAAAGATCAAATGCATTTCCTTGATGCGCGCTTGCGCTTTTTTCTCAAAAAACGAGAAAAAAGCTTTTTTGAAAAGCGCGTCAAAGGCAAAACAAGAAAGTCAAAAGCTCAAAGTCAAAACCCTGGGGGAGGAATCCCCCAGACCCTCTCTTTTTTTTTAATAGTTATTGCGAGCCTTGCTGGCTTTTGATAGTATCTGTGAAACTGTTTCACGTGAAACCTCTCACCATCCAATACCATGCCCGCCACCCATCACTTCGATATCATCATTGTCGGCGGCGGCCACGCCGGCTGCGAGGCCGCCTACGCAGCCGCACGCATGGGCGCACAGACGCTCCTGCTGACCCAAAACCTCGATACCATCGGCCAAATGTCCTGTAATCCCGCCATCGGCGGCTTGGGCAAAGGCCACCTAGTGCGCGAAATCGATGCCCTCGGCGGCCTCATGGCAACCCTGGCAGACCGCGCAGGTATCCACTTTCGCATCCTCAACCGCAGCAAAGGCCCCGCCGTACACGGCCCACGCGCCCAAATGGATAAACTGGACTATCGACGCGAAACCCGAACCAGCCTGGAATCTCTCCCAAACCTCACCCTCCGCCAGGGCGAAGCCGTCAGCCTCATCATCGAAAACCAAACCGTATGCGGCATCACCACCGATTGGGGCTATGACTGCCGTGCGTCCGCCGTCGTCCTCACCACTGGAACCTTCCTGCAAGGACTCGCCCATATCGGTGAACGCACCTTCCCCGCCGGACGCCTGGGAGATGCACCCAGCATGACCCTCAGCAACTCCCTGCGGGAACTGGGACTGGAAATCCATCGCCTGAAAACCGGAACCCCCCCCAGACTCGATGGCCGCTCCATCGATTGGTCACGACTGGAACCCCAACCCGGCGAAAATCCACCAGTCCCCTTCTCCTTCATGACTCCCTCCATCCAACGCCCACAGGTGGTGTGCCATATCACCTTCACCAGCGAAAAAACCCATGAACTGATTCTTGATAATCTTCACCGCGCCCCACTCTACTCGGGACAAATCAAAGGAATCGGACCCCGCTATTGCCCGTCCATCGAAGACAAAGTCGTGCGCTTCAAAGAACGTGAACGACACCAGATCTTCCTGGAACCGGAAGGATGGCGCACCAAAGAAATCTATCCCAATGGCATCTCCACCAGCCTGCCTATCGATGTCCAACTCGATATGATCCACTCCATGGAAGGACTGGAACAGGCCGTGATCCTGCGACCGGGATACGCTATCGAATACGATATGGTGGATCCCACCCAACTCAATGACGCCCTCGCCGTCAAAGGGGTGAAAGGACTATATCTGGCAGGACAAATCAATGGCACCACCGGCTACGAAGAAGCCGCCGCCCAAGGACTGGTGGCCGGAATCCAAGCCGTGCGCCACCACCGCAATCTCCCCCCGATCCGCTTCGATCGCTCCGAAAGCTATATCGGCGTCATGATCGATGACCTGGTGACCAAAGGGGTCGATGAACCCTATCGCATGTTCACCTCCCGCGCCGAATTCCGCCTACTACTGCGCTCGGATAACGCCGATACCCGATTGACCCCGCTGGGACGAAAAATTGGATTGGTGGATGAGGCGCGATGGGTCAAATTTCAGAAAAAACAGGATACGCTCCACGAAGCACGAAACATGCTTCGCGCTATCAAGATCCACGCCAGTGAAACAGGATTGACAAACGGAAAAGACCGCAAAACCGCCTGGGATTGGCTCCGGGGCGAAGAGATAAGCTCGGAAGATGTCTTCCAAAAAGCAGGCCTGGGAACTGCCGCTGACGAAATCAAAGGAATCCTGAATGCCGAAGCTGGATACGAAGGCTACTTGACCCGACAACAAGAAGAAATCAACCGCTTTCGCAAAGCGGAATCCATGGAACTGCCGGAAGATTTCGATTGGATGGCCGTGCCCGGATTGTCCACAGAAATGAAACAAAAATGGATGAAGATCAAACCCCGTACACTCGGACAAGCCTACCGGGTCCCCGGATCCACACCGGCCTCCCTGTCGGTGCTGATGATCCACTTGAAAACCCATCCCCCCACCCCCTCCAAACGCTGAAGGCCATGAAAATTGAGGGTTGAGATGAAATTGTGATTTTGAAAAAGAGAACCCTGGGGGATGAATCCCCCAGACCCCCTCTTTTTTTTTAATTGTTAAAAACAGGAATGACGGCACTATGGATTATGATTGGGAAGGTTGCTTCAATAGCATTCAACTGGTTCTTGGATACCCTTTGAATGATAGGGTCCAACAACAATTGCAACGCTATACCCAATACCTGCTGGAATGGAATCGAACCTATAACCTAATCGGACCTGCGGCGGTCCATGACCTGCTTTCCCGACATATTCTGGATTCGGTCTCCCTGATCCCCCTCCTCCCGGAAACAGCCAAAATCGCTGACATGGGATCCGGTGCCGGTCTTCCCGGATTGATCCTCGCCATGCTCTCACCACCTTCCCGACAATTTCATCTCTACGAGGCCAATCAAAAAAAAAGCCGATTTCTTAACTATATCGCCACAGAACTGCAACTGATCGATCGCGCCCACATCCACAAGCAACGCGTCGAAGAATTACACCCGGATTCACATACCTACGACATCACCACCTGCCGCGCCCTGGCCAGCCTGGAAATCATTGCCAAACTTTCACGATCCCTCCTGAAACCCGATGGCGTCTGCCTTGCCATGAAAGGCCGTAACGCCCCGGATGAAATCCATATTTTCAAAAATTCCAAACTCGAAAAATATTTCACATCACCCACCATCCATCCCATACCCCACAACCCGGAGGGTATGATCATCCAGATGCGGATGGTTTCACGTGAAACAGGTATGCACCCATGAATCGGATTATCGCCATCGTCAACCGCAAGGGAGGAGTGGGCAAAACTACCACGGCGGTCAATCTGGCCGCCACAGCCGCCGCCTCTGGCAAGAAAACCCTGTTGGTGGATTTCGATCCTCAAGGCAATGCCACCACCGGCTATGGCATCCCAAAAGAAAATGGTCAACCCACCATCTACGATGTCATCACCGGACAAGGAACCATACGGGAAGCCACCCGCAGCATCCTGGGCGCCACGCACCTGGGGGTCATTCCTTCGACCGCCGACTTGAGCGGAGCCGAGATAGAATTGGTCAATACCCGCAACCGGGAATTCCGCCTGCGAGAACGCCTCAAACACATCGAACAGGAATACGACTGGATTCTCATCGATTGTCCCCCCTCGTTGGGCCTGCTGACCGTGAACGCTCTGGCCGCCGCCCATGGGGTTTTAATTCCGCTGCAATGCGAATTCTACGCCATGGAAGGATTGAGCCAAGTGCTCAAGACCATCGAAATCATCAAAAAAAATATCAATAAATCGCTGGAAGTGGATGGCATTCTCCTCACCATGCACGAACCACATAACCAGCACAACCTGGAAATCGAAAAAGAAATTCGCGCTCATCTCGGGGCCTTGACCCTGGAGACGGTCATTCCCCGCGACCCCATTCTCAATATGGCACCACGCTTTGGACGACCGGGAGTCTGGTATCATCCCTGGTCGCCTGGTGCCTTGGCCTATCAAAATTTAACGCTGGAACTGCTTCAGAAGGAAATGCAATCATGAAAAATACCCAATCCGGCATGGGACAAGGACTGGCTGCCTTGCTGGGGGACGCGGCACACACCATCCCCTTGCAAGAAAAGGTGCTGCTGATTCCCATCGACCAGATTCAACCCAATCCCAATCAACCCCGTCAAAATTTCTCGGAAGAGTCCCTGCGTGAACTGGAACTCTCCATTCGGGAACAGGGCATCCTGTTGCCCATTCTCGTGCGGCCCAAACGGGGATTCGATGAGGTGTATCAACTGGTCGCCGGAGAACGCCGCTGGCGGGCCGCCAAAATGGCTGGACTTCTGGAAGTCCCGGCTTTGCTGCGCAACTGGAATGACCGGCAGGCACTCGAAGCCTCCATCCTCGAAAACGTGCAACGGGAAGATCTCAACCCCGTGGAAGTCGCCAGAGGATGTTCGGAGTTGATCGAAAAGTTCGGATACAGTCATAAAAAAGCTGCCCAGCGTATCGGCAAAAGCCGCGAAACCATCACCAATCTGTTGCGTCTGCTGCGCCTGCCGGAGTCGATTCTGGGACTGATCGAGTCCGGAACCCTCTCCACAGGTCATGCCCGCGCTTTATTGCGCCTGGAAGAAAAACCGGAACTCATGGAACGTCTGGCCTCCGAAGTGTTGGCCAAGGAGTTATCCGTCCGACAAACGGAAACCATGGCCCGGGCCATGGAAACAGAAAGCGCGGCAGAGCAGGCAAATGAGTCCGAAACGACCGAAGAGGTGGAAGTGACCCCATCCAATCGGGGACGCAAAAAGGATCCAATGATCTTGTCCATTGAAAGTCGATTGACCGAGACCCTGGGCGCTCAGGTGGCCATCACCCATTTGCGCGGCAAGGGCAAAGTGATCGTGGAATATTCCAGCCTGGATGAGTTGGAAGCCTTGGCCGATAAACTGCTGAAAGGTCAATTGTGAGGGCAGGAAAAAAATCCACTTCCGGATGGATGGTCCGCGCACTGCCGCTGATCAATCTGCCCTTGATTGCCTTGTTGGCCTGGGAGTTGGCTGACTGGACCTGGCGGGGAATCCAGGGAGAATGGAGCCGTATCGATCCGGCTGTTGAAAGTCGGGCAGGGGGGATAGCCACACCATCCGGGGAAAAGTCGGGCAGGGGGGAAATGCAGGGCTTGGCGGGTCTGTTTGGCCAGGCCAAACCCGATGCGCTTGTCGTCCCGCAAAAGGTCACGAATGCACCAGTCACCCGTCTGGAGGCCAAGCTGTTGGGGATCTTGTCCGCGACGGACAATTCGGTCGTGCCACGGGCCATGATCGCAGGCACGAATATTCCCGAAGGGGCTTATGGGGTGGGGGATGAGGTGGGACCGGCGTTGATTCGCGGAATCGAATGGGATCGTGTGGTCTTGGACAATCACGGCAAGTTGGAAACCTTGCGATTGCCCAAGTTGGGCAGCGAGGGGAATGCCAAGGCGGAAGAACCGGCGGCCCAGAGCAAAGTTTCGGCGGAAACACAGGCGTTGATTGGTAAACTGTGGGGGCAGTTCGAGTCCAGACCGGAAAGCATTCTGGAAAATATACGCATCGAGCCGGTATTTGTGAAAGGGCAATTCAATGGGGTACAGTTGTTTCCGGGATCGGATCCGAAGTTTCTGGAACAATTCGGGGTTCAGGCCGGGGATGTCGTGAATTGGGTGAACGGGGTGGAGTTGACCGATCCCATGAAGGGCATGGAAGTCCTGGGAAAACTCGGAACGGCTGAGACCATGCAGTTCCGGGTCACCCGGGGATCCGAATCTCTCGCATTCGAGTTCCGCCGCCAATAAACCATTTAAAAAAAAGAAGGGGTCTGGGGGATTCATCCCCCAGGGTTTTGAATTTTTTGTCTTTTAAAAATAAAAATTAAATATTGTTATTCTAAAAGATTAAAACTCTGGGGGATGAATCCCCCAGACCCCCTCTTTGTTTTTAATAGTAACGACCATTACAGCCCGTGGGTGCGTCTCAGGCTTTTGACGGTGTTTTGCAACAACATCGCAATCGTCATCGGTCCCACGCCTCCCGGTGACGGGGTGATGTAAGAGGCCCGTTCCGCCGCGGCAGCAAAATCCACATCCCCGCACAACGAGCCATCCGCCAGACGATTGGTACCCACATCGATCACCACCGCCCCTTCCCGGATCCACTCTCCCGGAATCATGCGGGGTCTGCCCACTGCAGCCACCAGAATATCCGCCGAACGAACCAATCCTGGCAAATCCACGCTGCGGGAATGGCAAACCGTCACCGTGGCATCCGCCGCCAGCATCAGCAAAGCCATGGGCTTGCCCACGATATTGGAACGTCCCACCACCACCACATGACGGGATTTGGGATCAATCCCTTCGACGCGCAGCAACTCCATCACCCCGAATGGAGTACAAGGGGGAAACATTGGCTTGCCAATGGACAACAGACCCACATTATAGGGATGAAAGCCATCCACATCCTTGAACGGAGAGATGGTTTCCAAAACCGCCCGTTCCGAAATGTGCCCCGGCAACGGCAATTGGGTGAGAATGCCATGTACGGCGGGGTCGGCGTTGAGTCGATGAATCAAATCCAACAAAGCCCCTTCCGACACGTCGCCAGGCAGTTCATGATGAAACGAAGCGATTCCGGCATTTTCGCAGGCTTGGCGTTTCATGCGGACATAAACCTTGGAAGCCGGATCGTCACCCACAATGATCACAGCCAGACCGGGCACCAGACCGCGCTGCTCCCGCAACCACTGGACCTCCTGACGCAAGGTTTCCCGAATTTCGGCGGCAATCCGTTTGCCGTCAATAATGTGAGCCATGATCACGCCTCCCGTGGAACGAAGATGTACACCCAATGATCGAAAGAACCAAAACATAGCAGAAATTTTTGTCCGCTGCGACCGGATTTCTCAACCTTAGATTCATGCTGGAGCCAATCCATGACCAACCCTCCCAACCGGTTGATCCACGAGACCAGTCCCTATTTGCTGCAACACGCCCACAACCCGGTTGACTGGTTTCCCTGGGGAAAAGGTACCCAATGGCAATAAAATCGTCATCACATTTCGAGATCATGTTGTACGACAACGTCTTGCTGGCGTGGGTCTATCTGGAGGCTTGGCAGTTGACCGGAGAGACGGGTCATGCCCAGGTGGTACGGAGAATTCTGGATGATCTGCTGGAACGGTTTCGTTTGCCGGATGGAGCGTTTCTTTCCTCGTTGGACGCGGACAGCGCGGGGGAGGAGGCAGCTTTTACATTTTGTTTCGTGTTGGTTCAGAAGTTTCGATTGGTTCAAGACCCCTGGCCATCCGGTTGTGGCCAGGGGTGTCCCGAAGCCGTTTCAGCCCTTGTGGGATCCATCGCAAAATGGCGCCTTGCCGCTGCGGGTGCAGGAACAGACGGCCACCCGACCCGCCTCGTTCATCACCACATGACGCGGGGCGCGATCACTGCCTTGATGCGAACCATCACAATAGGGGGCGTTGCCGGACTTTCCACAGACGCAGATGTAATGCTCTCCGGCGGGCAGATCCAGGATGATCGGGGTTTGCATGGTGTTCCTCTCCTTGAGGTTTCAAGTCGGTGCCGGGTTGATTAAGATCCTGGGGTTGGGTGCGGTGCGTCTTGATGACCTTCCAGGTGACACACAGCATAGTTGACCCATGATTCCTTTACAATATCCCTTTCTGTAATATTATTGTTCACGAATCGTTGACAAATGCGGGAGGGCGGAATGGATCGTCTGGCGCTGATGGAGAGTTTCGTGCGGGTGGTGGAGAGCGGCAGCTTTGCGGAGGCGGCCCGCAAGGGGCGGGTGTCCCGGGCAGCGGTCAGCAAACATGTGGAGACGTTGGAAGAGTATTTGGGAGTCCATCTGCTCAACCGTACCACGCGGCGTATGCATCTGACGGTCGAAGGCGAGGTTTTTTTTCGACGCTGTCGCGCCATCCTGGAGGAGGTGACCGAGGCGGAACAAGAGGCGACCCAACTGCATGCGGCACCACGGGGGCAATTGCGGGTGAATGCCCCCATGTCTTTCGGGGTTCATCATCTGGCCCCGGCGGCTGCGGCCTTTTTGTCGGAATATCCGGGCATCGAAATGGAACTGGTACTCAACGATCGCATCGTGGATCTGGTGGAAGAGGGATTCGATGTGGGGGTGCGTATCGGCGTACTGGAGGATTCGACCCTGATGGTCCGTCGTCTGGCCTGGGCGCAACTGGTCTTGTGCGCCAGTCCGGAATATGTGGCGCGACGGGGAATCCCCGCTCAACCCGAAGACCTGACCACTCACGCCTGCCTGATTTACAGTTATACCCAATCCCCGAACCTGTGGCGTTTCCGGCAAGGGGACGCGACGTTCACCGTGCGTGTGGCCGGCCCTCTCTGCGCCAATAACGGCGATGTGCTGCGGGTCGCGGCATTGGCGGGTCTGGGGGTGGCGATTCTGCCGGTGTTTCTCGTCAGCCGGGAGCTGGACGCCGGAACCCTGATCCCTTTGCTGCCCGCATACACCCTGCCTTGCCTCGGCATCTACGCGGTCACCCCTTCCAATCGCCATCTGTCGGCCAAGGTGCGGCGGTTGATCGATTTTCTGGCCAGCCGCTTCGGCAGCCAGACGAATGGCTCCAGGTTTGGCCGGTCTGACTGATTGGGGAAGGGTCCATCGGCTTGGGTTCTTCCGACTTTCGGGTCTGGTATTTCCAAGGAAGCCCAACCCCATCATCAAAAGATACCGTTGACACGACAAGGGATCACAGGTTCAAATCTCATACTGTGCGCCATTTGCAAAGCCTTGCGCAGGAATGGAGAGTCGCTTATTTTATCTGGTCGTTTTTTGGGGGGAGTTCAAGCTGTCGTTTTGATTGGTTCCAAGACCGGGAGTTTGGAATCGCAGATCGCAGCGCAGTGGAGCGTGTTTTCAGGGAGTCGGGAGCGTTGCCAGGGAAGGCTAAAGAGGGTTTATCGGAAAATCAACGTCTGTAAGGTCGGGTAAGGAGCGAATCATGAAGCATCTTCTTTCTGCAGCGGTTTTGTTGTCCTCTCAATTGTTGTTGGCCGGTTCCGTTCTGGCGGGTCCGAATCAGGATTTCACGCTGATCAACAAAACCGGTTATGTCATCGACAAGGTCTTCGTCTCTCCTTCCCACTCCGAAGACTGGGAAGAGGATGTGCTGGGTCGTGACACCATGCCCGATGGCGAGACCGTGCCCATCCACTTCTCCCGTGGCACCACCACCTGCGAATGGGATCTGAAAGTGGTTTACGAGATCGACAATTCGTCGGCGGTTTGGCACGACATCGACCTGTGTTCGGTTTCCAAGATCTCCATCTTCTGGAATCAAAGCTCGGGAAAAACCACGGCCAAATACGAATAAGCCGTTTGGTCGCTTGATAGAGAGGGTGACAACCCCGGTTTCCACCATGCCACGGCTGTGGGAATGGATCGGGACCGGGGTTGACCTCTTTGTTGTGGATCCTGCCGTCAATTCCCCTTTCGCCGTTCTTCCAAATCAGGCTTTCCCGGATGGTTCGGGCAGAGTTTGCCGCCGTTCCTGTTGACACCCCACTCTTTTTTCCTCTTTGACAGGCATCTCACTGGCTTGAAATGTCTATGGGAATGCTTTGGCATTTTTGTTGCAGCTTTCCATAACGCGCCGCACGTCGCTTGACTGTGCGGCTCCGATGAGATGTGATCCGTACCGCAAAACTTTATGTGACTAAAGATGGATGAAGGATGGAGAGCCAATGAGCAGAATTATCGGCATCGATCTGGGCACCACCAACTCCTGCGTCAGTGTGCTGGAGAATGGGGAGGTCATGGTTCTGGCGAACATGGAAGGTGGTCGCACCACCCCCTCGATGGTGGCCTATTCTGCCGATGGCGAACGCCGGGTGGGACAGACCGCCAAGCGTCAGATGGTGGTCAATCCGGAAAACACCCTGTTCGCCATCAAGCGGCTCATGGGTCGGCGTTTCAACGATCCGATCATCCAGCGGGAAAGACGCATGCTGGCCTACAGGCTGGTGGCCCTGGAAAACGGGGATGCGGGGGTGGAGGTGTGGGGTCAGAAGATGGCTCCGGCGGAGGTGTCGGCCATCATCTTGCAAAAAATGAAGAAAATCGCCGAGGAAAACCTCGGGGAACCGGTCCGGGACGCGGTGATCACCGTACCGGCCTATTTCACCGAGTCCCAGCGTCAGGCCACACGGGACGCGGGCCGGATCGCCGGACTCAACGTGATGCGCATCATCAACGAACCGACCGCCGCCGCGTTGGCCTATGGTCTGGAAAAAGAGTCGGGCAAGACCATTGCGGTTTTCGATCTGGGGGGAGGCACCTTCGATATTTCCATTCTGGAGATCGGGGAGGGGGTGTTTCAGGTCAAGGCGACCAATGGGGACACCTTTCTGGGCGGGGAGGATTTTGATCAGTGCGTGATCAATCATCTGGCGGAAACCTTTTTGGAGCAGCACGGTCTGGATCCCCGTCTGGAAAAAGAGTCGTTGCAGCGCCTCAAGGAGGCGGCGGAAGTGGCCCGCATCGAGCTTTCCACGGGTTTGCGCACCGAGATTCATCTGCCGTTTTTATGTTTCGACGCCAAAGGTCCCAGGAATCTGCACCTGACCTTGACCCGCGCCAAGCTGGAAGAGTTGGTGGATGGTCTGATTCAGCGCACCATCATTCCCTGCGTGATCGCCCTGAAGGATGCGGGCATCACCGTGGAGGGGATCGATGAGGTGATCCTGGCCGGAGGCATGACCCGCATGCCCAAAATCCGTCAGACCGTGGCCAAGTTTTTTGGCCGGGAACCCCGCTCCGGGGTCAATCCCGACGAGATCGTGGCCATGGGAGCGGCCATTCAGGCGGGGGTGCTGGGGGGGGAGATTCGTGATGTCTTGCTGCTGGATGTCACGCCGTTGTCCCTGGGTATCGAGACCAAGGGGGGGATTTTCAATGTGCTGATCCCCAAGAACGAAACCATTCCCTGTCTGTTCACCAAGACCTTTTCCACGGTGATGGACAACCAAAAATTCGCCACCGTGCGGGTGGCCCAGGGGGAACGGGGTATTTTCAACGCCAACCATTTTCTGGGGGAGTTCACCCTGGATGGCCTGCCCCCCGCTCTCAGGGGTGTGCCCCGCATCGAAGTGTCGTTTGTGGTGGATGCGGATGGCATGGTCAAGGCTTCGGCCATCGACAAGACCACCGGTCGTGCCCAGTCGATCCGGGTCAAGGTCTCCGGCGGGCTGGAAGAGCTGGAAATTCAACGGATGGTCCGTGAAGCGGAACTCCATGCCGAAGAGGATGCCCGGCAACAGTGGATGGTACGGGTGATCAATCAGGCGGATGGCACCTTGTATCGGGTGAAACAGTTCACCGTGTTTCACGGCAAGGCTTTGGAGTCCACCCGGCGGGAGGCGTTGAACGACGCGGCCCGGGAACTGCAAAAGGTGGTGGAGGCGGGACAGGATCTTTCCGCCATCACCGAGTTGACCCGTCTGCTTGACGAACTGTTGCTGCACACCCCGGATCCGAGGATGGAAAAGGAAAGCCTGTCGGCTGACCAGGGCAGGGACCGGGAGTCGTCGGAGGCGCGTCACGGTGACGGAAGGTCATGGGATGGGATGGCTCCGGTGCTGGATCTGGAGGAGGGGGAGGAACTGGAAGGCTTCGAGGCTTCGGGGGGAGCCGATGAGCTGGATCAGGAGTTCGAGACCATCGGCGCCTTGGAAAATGATGCCGCGTTCGATGTGGAAGAGGCGTTGGATGAGGCGCGGTTTACGGTCAGGGCGGATCATCGGGATCTGGAGGCCATGTTCCACATGGGCGTTGTGGTGGACGATGAGCGTCCTGCGGGAATTGGGTCGAAAGGGGATGTCAGGTCCGAGGGGATCGGCATCAGCCGGATGATGGACCTTCCCCCGCCGGGACATCCGGTGGTCGGGATCCCTGGATCCATCGTGGCCAGGGAACCGGGCGCCTCTCCGGGTTGGATGGCTTTGGCCAGTTGAGCGCAGGCGGGTACGATCGGGAGGGATCCGTCTGTTTCGGGATCTCGCGTATGTTTTGATTGATCACTATTTTTGGAGCAGCCATGAATGCACCCCATACTCCGTCCGGCCAAGCCCCGGACCGCAATCACCTGATGGCCTTGATGCGCGCACTGGAGTGGCTGAAAGCCAAGGAGTTCACCCGTGCCGAGGGAATCGGGCTGCGGGTGGCCGAGGCCGATCCCAACAATGCCGATGCTCATTTCGTTTCCGCGGTGGCGGCCTACGAGCTGGGCAATCACCGGGTGGCCCTGTCCCGGCTTGATGTGGCCATCGATCTTCAGCCCAAGGCTCCGGAATTTTATTCCCAACGGGGGGTGGTGCTCAGCGCCATGGATTGTCGCGAGGCGGCAGTGGGAGAGTTTTGCCGTTCGTTGGAGTTGAATCCGTCGGATGTGCCCACTTTGGCCAATCTGGCCCGGTTGCTGTTGAAAATGGGCGATCCCCATCAGGCCTATCGTCCCATGCGTCGCGCCTTGGCTTTGCAACCCGACGATCCGGAGTTGCTCGGAGACATGGCGGTGATTCTGGTGGCCTGTCGTCAGCCCAGCGCGGCTTTGCCCCTTTACGAACAGGCCATCCGTCTGGTTCCCGGAGACGCGGAGCTGCATTGCAATTACAGTCGCGCCCTGCTCATGCTGGGACAGTACACCCAGGGCTGGCGGGAAAATGAATGGCGTTGGCATTCCAACCACTACCGCAAGTCCGGCTCCAACCTGCCCGCCCCGGAGTGGGATGGCAGCCCGGTGGAGAGCAAAACCATCCTGATCGTGTGTGAACAGGGATTCGGTGATGCGTTGCAATTCATCCGTTACGTTCCCTGGATGCGTCAGCAGGGGGCCACGGTGCTGGTGCAGTGCCGTCCGGAGCTGGCGCGGCTGTTTCAGGCGGTTCAGGGGGTGGAGCGGGTCATTCCCATGGGAGAACCGTTGCCGGAGATCGATCTGGCGATTCCGATGCTGAGTCTGCCTTTGGTTCACGGTACCCGCATCGATACCATTCCTGCGGCCCGATGCCTGAGTCTGCCCGCCGAACCCGCTCCCCCGTTGCCGATCCGCAAGGGGAATATGCCCGTTCGGGTGGGTCTGGTGTGGTCCGGCAACAATCAGCGCACCATGTGTTTCGAGGATCTGGCCCCGTTGCTGAAGATTTCCGGCATCGAGTTCCATTCCCTGCAACTGGGTCCGGAATCTCAAAAAGCCAGGGATCGCGGATTGATCGACTGGTCCGGATGGCTGACCGATTTCGCCTCCACCGCCGCCGTCATGAGCCGTCTGGATCTGGTGATCACCATCGATACCTCCACCGCCCATCTGGCGGGCAGTTTGGGGATTCCGGCCTGGGTTTTGATCCACGCCACCGCCGATTGGCGTTGGGGCGCGACCGGAGAGCGTACCCCCTGGTATCCCGACGTGCGACTGTTCCGTCAGGAGCAGCCGGGTCAATGGGCCGGGCTGATCGGTCGGGTGTCCAGAGCCTTGCAGCGGCAAGCGGTTTTATATCGGGAGGAGAGACGTGCCGGATGAATCCGGGCCGTCCGGACCATTGGCCCATCTGATTCAGGCCGTGGCCGGGCGGCTGCTGGAACACCCTTCCGGCAAGGCTTCCCGACTGAGCCGGGATTGGCGTCAGGCTGTGGGTCCGCTGCTGGCGGCCCATACCGAACCGGTCCGGTTGCAAAACGGCACCCTCACGGTACGGGTGGATTCGTCGGCGTGGCTGACCGAGTTGACCTTTCTGACCCCGGAACTGCTTGCTCGTTTGCAGGAACGTCTGCCTCCGGGGGCGCTCACCGGATTGCGTTTCAAGCAGGAGTCGTTGCGTCAAGTGCCGGTGGTGGCCGCGAAAACCCCGCCTCCCCCCCGGCCTCATCTTCCCGAGGAGGAAGAGCGGGCCATGGCTTTGACGGTGGGAATCACCGATCCGGTCTTGAGGCGGGCGGTGAGCGGTTTTTTCATCGCCGATATGGTGTTCAAGCGTCTGGGAGTACAATCGGGGGGGCCAGGGTCATCGACTGGCCGCCGTTTCCCTTCCGGGCGTTGACCAGTACCAGAATCGTCGCGCTTTCGGGCCGGGGCTGGACCGGAATCAGTCGAAGGGGTTGCAGACCGTGGGTCACGCAATTCCTTAAGATTTCCGGCAGGCGCTCGGGACGGTGGATCAGATCGAACTCTCCTTCTGACTGCAACAATCTGGCTCCGGCCTGAATGAAATCCCCAACCCCGCCCATCAGTTCAAAGCGGGCGGCGGCCCTGCTGGCATCCGGTGGCAGTCGTCCCGCCTGGGGGGAGAAGAATGGCGGATTGCAGAAAACCCGGGCATAGTGGCCGGCGGGCATGCAGGCGGGAAGAAAACGCAGATCCCCGGTCACCACCCGTACCCGGGCATTGAGCCCGTGGTGGTCGATCAGTTGTCGCGCCTGGTCGCACAGTTCGGTGCGGACTTCCAGGGCATCCACCGTCACTCCCGGATTGCTCAAGGCCACCCGGATGGATACTTCCCCACAGCCGCAACCCAGTTCGGCCATGCGTTCTCCGGGTTTTCCCTGGATTCTCGCGGCGAGCAGTCTGCCTTCCACCCCGCCCCCGACCCGACGACACAGCCCTTCCGGCACACCTTGAAAATGGCTCATGAAATTATTTTTCAGTTCAAGTCGCGGGGCTCTGCCTAAGCCCCCGCCAGGGCGGTAACCGCCCTGGACCCGTCATGGTCTGCCACTATTGAAAAAAAAGAGAGGGTCTGGGAGATTCATCTCCCAGGGTTCTGCTTTTTTTTATTTTCCAAGTCGCGGGGCTCTGCCTAAGCCCCCGCCAGGGCGGGAACCGCCCTGGACCCGTCATGGTCTGCCACTATTGAAAAAAAAGAGAGGGTCTGGGAGATTCATCTCCCAGGGTTTTGCTTTGGTGTGCTGGCGCTTTTTCCTCAACTATTTCGACTCCATGCGCATGGTCACATCCCGGGCGCCTTTTTGGATGCGGTCCAGATGGAAACCGGCGCAGGGATCCGTTGCGGCCAGGGAGCGGAAGAGGGGTTCGGCCTGTTCGGGGTGACCGGCGGCCAGGAGGGCGTGGGCCTCTTGATAGCGGAGCATGGCCGGGGAACGGGCCTGTTCCGGGGTCAGGGGTTCGAGGACCGCGATGGGATGGCTTTTGCCTTTCAGCACCACCGAGGCCACCGGTCGGGCCGGCAGATGGGGACAACGGGAGGTGGTCTCTCCGGAGATGGCGACCCGTGCGCCGGTGAATTTGTTCAATCCTTCCAGCCGGGCGGCGGTGTTGACCGCGTCGCCCAAGGAGGTGTACTGAAAACGCACCTCGGAACCCATGTTGCCGATGGCGGCGAAACCGGTATGCACCCCGATACGGGTGACGCCGAAGGGAATATGGTTGTGTTCGGCCTCCAGGCGGAAGGCTTCGGCGAAGGTATCGAGTTCCAGGGCGCAGGCCATGGCGCGACAGGGGTGATCGTCTTGATGGGCCGGGGCGCCGAACAGGGCGAATACCGCATCCCCCATGAAATTGATCACCGTGCCTTCATGTTTGAGGATCACCTGACACAGCCCGTCGAGATAGCGGTTGAGCAGTTGGGTCAGGGCGGTGGCTTCCAGGGCTTCGGAAAAGGAGGTGAATTCCGCCACGTCCGTGAACAGGAAGGTCATTTCCCGTCGTTCTCCCCCCAGGCGCAGGGCGTGACGGTTGTTGAGCAGTTGTTCCACCACCGCCGGAGCGAGATAGCGGCTGAAGGCGTTTTTGATAAATTTGCGTTGTTCCCGCTCTTCCCGCCCCAGATAGAGTTCTCCGGCGGCCAGGGCCAGGGCGAAGGTCAGGGTGGGAGACAGCAGGGGCAGCAGGGGTCCCCCGTAGTGGAACAATTGAAATCCCGCCACCCAGAAGAGCAGCAAGGCTCCCACCGCCAGAAACAGACGGGTGCCCAGGGTCAGCGGGAGGGTACTCCACACCGCGCCCAGCAAGGCGGTGGTCAACAGCAGGATGGCCCGGCCCAGATCTCCCGGCTCCGGGGAGTCCTGACACCTCAGCAATTGGGCCACCGCATGGGCGTGGACCACCACGCCGGGAGTGCCGGACTCGTAAAGTCCCCGGACCGTGTGGGAGATGGCGGAAAGAGGGGTGCGGTGCCGGTCGGTGAGGGAGAGATCCGCCCCGATCAGGATGATCTTGTCGGCGAACCAGTCTTTGGGCAACACGGGGACCATGTGGGCGGGAAAGATTCTGAAGGGTTCGGTGGTCGCGTCGGGTCGGCCCCGCCAAGTCATGGGAACGGTCTCTTGGGGGGGATCGATCCCCAGACGGGAGACCAGCAGAGCCGCCACGCCGGGCAGATGTCCCTGACCGGGAATGGTCCCGCCCGGATAGATCCAGCGTACCGTGTTGTCGAAACGGTCCTTGATGAGGTTGGCCAGTCCCCGCTGTTCGACGGGAACGAAGTCGTCCAGGAAGGTGGATTGTTTATCGGTCAGGAAGTTGGCGCCGTGAATGTAGCTCACCACCGTGGGAACCCGCATCTGGCGCAAGGTGGTGCGCAGGGTTTGATCTTTTTCCGGTTCGGTGGGCTGGTCCAGGAGAATGTCGAGAAAAATGGCCCGGGCCTGACGCTGTTCCAGCTCCCGCAACAGATCGCTGAGGAACTGCCGGTCGATGGGAGCCCGATAGGGAAACTGTTCCAGGGTTTCTTCGGTGATGGCCACCACGATGATCTGGGGATGTTGCGGCTCGGGGGGTTGCAGCACCGCCACCCGCAGATCCCCCACCCACTGTTCCACCATGCGCAGGATCGACAGATGTTCCACCCCGAACCATCCCGACATGGCCGCAAGCAGCACGAACACGGTCAGGATTCCGTGTTCCTTGGCTGCTTTGCGGCTGTACATTCCGATCATCGGGCCGAAGTGGCCGGGACCGGCGGATCGGCTTTGGCCAGGGAACGTACCAGCGCCAGGGATTGGACTTCACATCCGCTCTCTTTCATCCACGCGGCCTGTACCGGGGCGGAGGTCACCTGTTCCGGGATCAGGATCAGGGTCAGATCGGATTTGGTTTTGTCCAGAGTGATCTGATAGACCGCATCCTCTTTCAAGGGGAGGTTGAGAGGCGGAGCCAGCTTGTCCGTGCCCGCGGGCCAGCGGGTGGAGGCTTTCCAGGTGTTGCCCAGGGTGGTCAGACGGATTTCCGACTCCCGGTTTTTGTCGGGACGCCAGAAGATCACCGGTTCCCCCTCCCGCTGACAGTGACGGCCGGAACGGGTGACGTTGATCAACCATGGATCGGGCAGCCATCCTTTTCCCCCGTCCTTGAGAACCGCCTCCGTGGAACGGGTCACCCCCATGTGATTGGGATCCGCGGCGCTTCCGGTGACCATGGCCTGAAGGGCGGCGGTCAATTTTTCCCCCTTGTCGGCTTCGTTTGGGGCCGGGGGTTGATCATGGGGTCCTTTCAACCGGATCACCCGGCCATTGGCGCCGATCAGCTCCACGGACTGGCCCTGGGTCAGTCGCAGGGGCTGGGTGCCGGAGACGGTTTGACCCGGCGTCAGGAAGATGCCGGTGGCTTTGAAGACCACCAGATTTTCGGCGACGCTGGTGGTGGTCAAAAGCAGCCAAGCCGAAACGGTCAGCAGTCCAAGGGCAGGTCGGGTCGAAAGGAAGCGTGTGAGGCGGTGCATGGCATGCCCTCCACTCGGTCGGAAGTTAAGATGGATTTACTCAATGAAAGTGCAAAGGCAGGACCATTTTTAATCATTAATTTTTCTATTGGTTCTTCAATGGGTTGACTCCATGATACCACGAAGGGTCACCCTGCGGGTTTGTTTATTTTTTTGTCCATGTAAAAAAAATTGGCATCCGGAGTGCAGATCCTTCAGGTCAGCCGTTGGCGATCATGCGGGGCGCGCTGCCTTGAAAACGGGATGCAAGAAGATTGACTGAAATGATCAATTTTACAAAGATCGCGTGTGCGTTTTGGATCGTGACCGCTCTGGGCGGATGCGTTTTCAATCCCATTCCTTTGACTCCCGAGGAACGCGAAAAGCGTATCCGTCTGGATCAGGAGGCGATTTTCGCCACCGGCACCCCCCTTGCGCCCGGTCCCGTGACTCTGGAAATGGCCATGGCCCGGGCGGTGCGGGATCATCTGGCCACCCGCGTCAAGTCCATGGAGGTGGCGGTGGCCCAGGGCTTGACGGATGTGGCCTCCTATCGTCAATTGCCCACCCTGGCGGTGGCCGCCGGTTACGAGACCCGTGACCGTCCCACCACCGAATCCCTCGATCAATACGAAAGCACCTATGCCCTGTCGGTCGCCTGGAACGTGCTTGATTTCGGCGTGAGTTATTTGAATGCCCGTCAGCAGGCGGATCGGGCCTGGATCGCCGCCGAGTTGCGTCGCAAGGCGGCTCATACCCTGATTCAGGAAGTGCAGACCGCCTATTGGCGCGCCTGGGCGGCGCAACGGTTGCAGGCGCGCCTGGATCCCCTGTTGGAACGGGTGCGGGGGGCGTTGCGCAACGCCCGGGAGGCGGAAACCCAACGGTTGCAGCCGCCGATGCAGATTCTGGACTATCAGAAGAGCATGCTGAAGACTTGGCAGCAGTTGCAGGAGAGTTGGCGTGGACTGTCCGGGGCCAGGGTGACCTTGGCGGAATTGATGAACGTCCATCCCGGCACCCCTTTGGAGCTGGCCGCTCCCCCGGAGACCCCTCCCATGGATCTGGAGCGTTTTCCGCCTTTGGTCCGGCTGGAACTGGTGGCCCTGCGGCAGCGCCCCGAGTTGCGGGAAAAAGATTATCAGGCCCGCATTCAGGCGTTGGAGACCCGCAAGGAGCTGTTGCGCCTGTTGCCGGGCATCGAGTTCAAGAGCGGTCGGGATTACAACAGCGGCCATGCCTATGGGAACCATGTCTGGGCGGAATCCGGGATCAAGCTGGTGTGGAATCTGTTGAATCTGCTCTCCGCGCCGTCGCAGATCGCCTTGTCCAGTTCCCAGGAGGAGCATCAGGAGTGGTTGCGTCGCGCCTTGAGCATGAGCGTTTTGGCTCAGGTGCAGGTGGGATACCGGCGTTTGAGCCAGTCCATGGAGGAGTATGAAACGGCCCGCGCCTTGAGCGAGGTCAACGAACGGATTTTCCAGCACGCCTCGGCGGGCCGGGAGGCTACATCCATGAACGAGCAGGAATTGATTCAACGGGAGGCGGAACGTCTCATTTCCGAGACCCGTCGGGACATGGCCCATGCGGAGCTGCGCAACGCCACCGCCGCCTTGTTTGTCACCCTGGGGGCGGATCTGCTCCCGGATACCGGGAAGGAGCTGCCTCCCCCCGCAATCCTGGAATCCCGTATCGCCCAGGGGTTGGCGGCGTGGGAAAAAGGTGAGCTTCCCGGCCTCGACAATACGCCGGAAGCGGATTCCTCCACCGGGCCGGTTTCCGATGTGGCGCAGGTGGGATGGCGGGTTCAGGTGATTCCCGACTCCTTCTGGCAGGATGTGGCCCGTCCCGAGTGGATCGTCGAGCCGGGTGACGCGGGAACCGGTGATGAACCCGTGGATAAAAAAATCGATGGCAAGCCTGGCGGAAAAATCGGTGGAACCAGTGGCGGAAACTGGGAAACCGGTGGAACCGGCAAGAGTGATGGCAAGAGTGGCGTCACTGGAAAGCCTGCCCCGGACGGGGTGGCCCGTCCCGAGTGGGTGGTGGAAAGCCAGGACAAGGCCCCTTTGGTGGAAGAGGGCATCGCCCGACCCGAATGGATCATCGAAAGCGCAGGGGATGGGAAGGGAAAATGAGTGGAGATGGAAAACGGGCTGGACCGTTCTTTCATTGTGGTCTGGTTCGTTTTGACAAATCCTTTTGCAATAACGCTTCGTAAATCGGCTTGTTCGAGAAAAATTCAGGGATGCTGTAGGACACGATGGAAACGATCATGAGCGGCAACAGTAGTTCGTAGCTGCTGGTCATTTCCAGGATCAGAATGGTTCCGGTGATCGGAGCCCGTACCACCGCAGAAAAATATCCCGCCATCCCCAATATGCCCCAAACGGAAAGATCGGTAAGATTGGGATAGACCAGTTGCGTCAGATAGCCAAAAAACGTTCCGGACAGGACGCCCAGCAACAACATGGGCGTGAAAATGCCTCCGGGTGCCCCTGTGTTGTAGCTGAAAATTGTGAAAACGAATCTCAAGAAGAAAAACAGAGCCAGTTTGTCGATTCCCATCGTATGGTTCAGGATGTTCATTGTCAGCTCGGCACCTGTCCCCAGACATTCTGGAAAAATCAGACCTGTCCCGCCCAGGACGATTCCGACCAATCCTCCCAAGAGGATTTTTTTCGACAATGAAAAATGTTGGGTGTGCATGGACGACGCCAACAGGAGTTTATTGAACAACAGCCCCAGGAAACCAATGAAAATCCCGAAAACCAATAAGAGGGGCAGCAGGTTGATTTCAGGAGCGGTGTGAAGGTCGACCTTTAATACCGGAGTGGTGCCGATCATGACATGACAGACAATGTCTGCCGTGATGCACGATACAAACGCGGCAACCAGCGTCGCCTGGTTGAAATCTTTGTACAACTCTTCCAGAACAAAAAAGACGCCGGCCAAAGGGGCGTTGAACGCGGCGGACAGTCCGGCCCCGGCTCCTGCGGAAACGAGTATTTTATGTTCGGTTTGGTTGGACGATACATAATCCCCGGATATTTTTCCAATGGCCGCCCCCATTTGAACGGTTGGTCCTTCTCTTCCAAGGGCGAGACAACTGCCGATTCCAACAATCCCCCCTATGAATTTCACCAACAGAATCCTCCAGGCCCGGAATCTGTTGAACCCTTCGAGATATCCCTTCAGATGGGGAATGCCGCTTCCGCTGGAGTCGGGTTCGATCTTGAGGGTGACATAAATCACGAGGATGGTGGTCAGTCCGCACAAGATCGAAGGGATGACAAGAAAAGGAGGGTCCATGGAAGAGATGGAAAGCAGAAACGAATTTCGCCATTTTTCAGCGGCTTCCAGTGACAAACGGAAGCTGATGGCCATCAATCCGGAAACGATTCCGATCCAGAAACATTTTAATAGTAATTTTCTTCTTTTTATTAATACTTTTTCTTGTTTTCTTGGAATGAGCACGTTGGTCGGCATGTTTGAACCCAAGACAGACGATTTTGATTGGTCAAATGGAATCGGAACCGTTTCAAAGAGTACACCAGGATCCTCGGTTTGACAAATTCAAACGTTTGGAACGGCTCACTCTTCCACGATCTGGTATTGCCGGATTTTGTTGTGCAGGGATTGGCGGGTGATTTCCAGCAGTTCGGCGGCCCGCACCTTGTTGCCGTGGGATTTTTTCAAGGCTTGTTGAATGAGGTCGATTTCCAGCCGTCTGCGCTGGCTGGGCAGGGAGAGGGTATCCCCGGAGATGGCGTAGGACGGGGAAAGGGTACGGGACTCCAGCAGGTGGGGGGAGCAGTGTTGCGTGGTGATGGTTTCGCCATCCGGGGTCAGGGCCACCAGGCGTTCCACCTCGTGTTCCAGTTGACGCACGTTGCCGGGCCAGGGATAAGACTCGAACAAGGCCACCAGATCCGAGGCGAACGTCTTGGGTTTCTTTTTGAAGCGTTCGCTGACCTGCTCTAAAAAGAGCAGCATCAAGGGCAGGATCTCCTCCTGGCGTTCCCGCAACGGGGGCAGGCGGATGTCGATGGAAAAGAGCCGGAAAAACAGATCCTCCCGGAATCGTCCCGCCTTGACCTCATCCCGCAGATCCCGGCTCGACGCGCTGATGATGCGGAAATTGTAGCGGTGAGTCTTGTTGCCCCCCAGTCGCACCCCTTCCATCTCCTGGATGGCCCGCAGAAAACGGGGCTGAATGGACAAGGGCATTTCGGCGATTTCGTCGAGAAACAGGGTTCCCCCGGTGGCCTCTTCGAACCGTCCCATGCGGCTGGTGGACGCGCCGGTGAACGCTCCCTTCTCGTGACCGAAGAATTCGCTTTCCATCAGGGTTTCCGGGATCGCCGAACAGTTGACCGCCACAAAAGGACGGGTTCGCCGTTCGTCGGGCTGATTGTGGATCAACCGGGCGATCACCTCCTTGCCCGAGCCGCTCTCCCCGGTGATGAATACATTCACCGGCAACGGCCCGATCTGCTGCACCAAAGCGAAAATGCGACGCATGGCCATGCTTTCGGCCACATAGCGTTCCTGGCCAAACGGTTCCACCGCCCGGGCGATCTCCTGATGCATGCCGCGGGTGATTTCGATGATCTCTTCGGTGACGGTGTTGTGTTCGATGGACAAGGCCAGATATTTGACCAACTGGGTGAGCCAGGATTCGTCTTCCGGGGTGAAACCGGTCTGGTCTCGCTTGTTGAGGAGTTCCACTGCGCCGATGGTGTAATTCCCCGCCAGACTGCGGATGGGAACACACAGCAGATTGCGTGTGGTGAAGTCGGTTTTCTTGTCGGCGATGGCGTGAAAGCCGCTGCTGTGTTCCAGATTGTCCCGGGTCACGGTGCGGCCCGTGGAGATGGCTTCCCCCACGACACTGCCTTTCATGGGGGCGATGATGGATTTTTCCGTGAGTCCGGTGCCGAATTTCAGCCAGATGTTGTCCGTGGTCTGGTCCACCACAAACACGCTGCAACGTTCCGCGTGGGTGAGACGGGGGAGAACTTCGACGAAAAAACGCATCAGGGCTTCAAAGTCGGCTGGTCCCCAGGAACGGTGAATCCGTTCCAGCAGCGACTTGAGGGTTTCCAGACGTCGGTTCAGCTCCGTGGGCCGGTGCATCGTATCCCCATGACCAAAATAACGAAATCAAAAGATTGCGCACCTCCGCATGGCGAAGGTTCGCAAGGTATGTTTCGTCACAATGGGGACAAATGTTTATCGAAAAAGCGTGGCGGCATCACCCGGCGGCCCGACGGCGCAATCCTTTGCTGCCCCGGGATACCCCGGCGGGAGCCGGAGTGAAGCGCGCCAGCAACTGAAACACCTCCGACACCGTGGTGGCGGGCAGATGCAGCTCTTTGGCGGTTTGTTCGATGTTGTCTCCGGCCAAGGCCCGTTCGATGACGCGGCGCATCTCCGTGGGCAGGCGTTCCAGCCCCGCCTCTCCCGGAGGACGGACGATGAAAATCCGTCGGGCACACTGGGTGTCCTGGCACAGATAACGTTGTTTGCCGTTGGGCTGAACCCCGTATTTCACCACGTTCAGCCCATGGCAATCCGGGCAGCGTACATCCATGACCGCCATGGCCTCGATTCCTTGCGCTTGAGATTTAAAGAGAAGCCACCTTGAAGAGCGGACGCGCCGCCTCCAGCGTGGCGGCACGCGCCGACCGGGAGGCGATGGTTTGGGTCTCTCCGGGGAGCAAAGAGGACAAAACCGGATGGGAAAGGGCGCAACGATGGGCCTTTTCCAGATCCCGGGAGCAGTCCATCCCGTTGAACAGCACCATCCGACCCGACAGGGCCGGGGAGCTTTCCAGTGGGTTTTTGGACCCTCGGGGGGAGGAGAGTGGCAGGGTGTTGCGGGTGATGATCATGGCCATGGGGCATGCTCCTGGTATTCACACACATTCGTGGGAGTTCCATTAATGAACTGCGAAAAGCGTGCCATCTATTTATGGTTGTGATTCCGGGTGAGTCTTTGTAAATTCACTCCTTGTGGGGGGGAATAAATTGCCTGATCTCCATTCACGGGAAAAAATTGCCCGGCACGTCAGCAAGGGTTGGTATCGAGGAAGGCTCATGCCCAGGGATAAAAAAAAATCGGTCACTCTCATCCTGGCCCCTCTTGGCAAGAGCGTGGACAAGCTTTGGCGCATCGAGAAAAAAATGATGGCGGCTTTCCGGCGTGGCAAGTCCGAAGAGTGGTCCTTTGGCCTGAATCTGGGCAGCGTGCCCGATGTTTTCCGACGGGCCGAAACCGCGCGTCAGATCGCACGACGCGCCATCAAACGTAAACGTCGTTTGCTTGCCGACGGCTGAGTCGGACGGTTTCTTTGGATCGAAAGGGCAATGGCATGAGCGTGGCGGGTCGGGACATGATCGGCAGAATTTTTCGTGACACCACCTTGTTCGGTGCCATGTCCGAAACCCAGGTTCTGCGGGTGCAGCGCACCATGCGGCAGATTCATCTGGAAGAAAACCAAGCACTCTTCAATGCCCAGGAGGTGGCGGATCGGTTTTTCGTCATCGTCAAGGGGCGGGTCAAGCTGTTTCATCTGTCGGTCAGCGGGTCGGAAAAGGTGTTGCGGATCCTGGGACCGGGGGACTCCATCGCTTTGGCGGTGATGTTCATGGAGCAGCAGAACTATCCGGTTTTCGCCACGGCCCTGACCGTGGCCGAGGTCTTGACCTTCGACAACAAAACGTTCCTCAATATCCTGCGGGAGTCCCCGGAGACCTGTTTCCGGATGATGGCCGAAATGAGCAAGCGGCTCCATGGGCAACTGTCGGAAATCCGCAACCTGAGCATGCAAAGCGCGCCGGTGCGCCTGGCCCGTTATCTGCTGGCCAACAAAAGTCCCGGTCTGGGGCCGGATACCAATATGGTACGTCTGGATGCCTCCAAACGGGTGGTGGCATCCCGGCTTTCCATTCAGCCGGAAACCTTTTCACGCATCCTGGGACGCTTGACCCGACTCAATCTCATCGAGGTCAAAGGGCGGACCATCGTGATTCCCGATGTGCTGGCACTCCAGGCGTTCATCGATGAAGAGCAACAAGGTTCCGATCGCTCCTGAATGATCCCCAATCCATCTTGACCGGCTCCATCCCGACTGGAATCAATCCCGTTTGGTGGGGACGGCGGGAATGATCATCTCCCGGGTTTCCATGGTGGGCAACGGCGCCTGAATGACCGTGGGCAGCGGATTTTCCACGTAAAGATAGGCAGGTTGGGTGAGAATCGGCACGGTGGGAGGAATGACCATGGGCCGATTGGCAAACGCCCCGGTATTCTGGTAATCGTAAAAAGAGCGGGCGGTGTCCGGGTAGTAGATGTGTCCGGAGCCTCGGGGCGGGGGTTTCGGCGCGGAGGCATTTCGATTGTTGGTGGTGGTCGTGGTGGTGGTTGTGGTGGTGGTGCCGTTGGCGCCATTGCCGTTGGTCCCGGAGTTTCCCGCGTCACCCGTGGCGCTCCAGGCGGCGATGACCAGGGCACAAAACAGAACCCCGAGGCGTTGGGTGGTCGGAGAGCAAGAGCGTGGGGTGGCGTCCATGAGGGGTGTGCATCCTTTTGAGCAGATGGCCCGGCAATCGAGGGTGAATCGTTGCCGGGCACGGTCAATTCATGACAAAAGTTTAATCTTGTCAGGATTGGTTAAAACCCCCGTCCATCGGGTGTGCCCATCTGCACCGGGGGAGTCGGTACGGCGTAATAGGCCACGGGAGCCGTCACCACCTGAACCACCTTTTGGGGTTGGGGCGCGACCGGTTGGCTTTGGGCCACCGGGGAGACCGATGAATAGATCACGGCGCTGTTGCTGTACGGAGGGGAAATCGCCGCGTAGGGTTGGGTGACGTAGGGCGGGGGAACGCCGGGGTCGGTGGCGGAGGCTTTGGCCGGGGCGGTACCGGAACGGGGGGTCATGAAATAAACCCCCAGGGCCACGGCGCCGCTGACCGCGGCCACGGCGGTGAGGGTCGGTTCGGCCTTGGCCGGAGCCGGGGCGCCGAGGGTGACGGTCAACAAGGCGGCGGAAAGCCAAAGCGGAACCAGTGTGCCACCAGGCACGGTTTTGGCGGTCAGGGTTTTGGGTTCAGGGTTCATGGCGGATCCTTTTGATTCGGATTAAATACGGTTCGTTGGGAAGATCGTCAGGGAAGGGTGAGCCGGTCACCCGTTCACCGCAAGGGACGGTTGGTGATCGGAATGGCTCCCGCCTGTTCTCCGGTTGGGGGCGCCTCCAGCTTGATGGGTTGGTAGAGATGGTCCACCGGGGTGAAGTAGTCCCATGTCCCCTGACTGGAAGGATCTTTCTGCCACCAGTAATCCGACGGATGGGCGTAACGGTCGGGCCGCACGTGCAACGCAACCGTGTCACCGGGTTGATGGGGCACGATGAGTTCACCGGCCTGCAAAGTGGCGGAATCGACGATCAGGGTCAGCAGGGCAAGCAGCAGGAACAGGTTCTTCACGGGTCGAACTCCTTTCCAGGTTCACGGCAGAGACGGTCGATCACTTCGGCGGCAGATCCTTGGAGGGTGCCTGGGATTTCCGCGGAGGTTTGGGGGCCGGTTTGGCCTTTTTCGCGGGTTTGACTGGTTTTTTGGCGGCTTCGGGTTTCGCGGCGGGCTGTTCCTGCACCGTGGGAGCCGGGCTGGGAGGCGCCACTTTGGGTTCCGGGGCCGGTTTGGTATCCACCACGGTGGGGGTGCCGGGCTGGGCGAGTTGAAAGCCCACTTTGGGAGGATAGACCACAAAGGAGGGCTGTTCCACGGTGATCGGAGCCTGTTGCATCACCACCGGGGGTTGGGGAATGGCCACCGGGGGATTGCCCACCCAGACCGGGGGTTGATTGACCACGATGGAGGGGCGTTCGATGGTGATCGGAGACTGACGCACCACCGTGGCACCGGCGGGATGGCCCTGGGCGTCGGTGGTGGGAGTCTGGATCGTCGGGGTCGGGAGTTGAACCGGTGCCGGCGTGCTGATGACGGGAACCGAGGGGCTGCTGACCGGGTAGCTGGCGTAGGCGTTGGCGGTGGCGCTGCCGGGGGTGGGCTGCCAGGAGGTGGTGGGGGTGAGGGTGGCCGGAGAGGTCTGCACCACGATGGCGGCGGGCATCTCATAGGTGGTCATCGCAGCCTGGGTGGGGTCGATGGTGTGGCCACAGGCCATCATCAGGGGGGCCACTCCGGCGATGAGTACCAGTTTGCCGCTCTGTTTTCCGACTGTTGCAAGCAATCCCTTCATGACTTCGTCTCCCTCGCCCGTATCGGGTGAAATTTCTTGATATGGATATTGAAACCAATGAGATGTTTCTCTAGTAGATGAGATGATCTATCGGTCAGGAAACAGGGATTGATTAGCGGATTCTCGTTTCGAGGCGCGTGGTGCGGGTGGGGTGAACAGGTTTCGGAAAGGCGGGAGGACGGGGCGGAAATCCGGTGACGGGAGACGGAGGGGTGGCGGAGCGGGTGGTGGTTTTCGAGGCGCGGGTCAGGCGCGGTGGGCGCGTTTCGGGGAGGACAGGTGCAGGAGCAGGAATCCGGCAAGGCCGCAGAAGAACAGTACCGGCGCCCAGGCGGCCAGCGCCGGGGGCAGACGACCGCCCATGCCCAGCGCGGTGGCCAGATCCGCCAGCACGAACATGGCGAAGCCGATCATCAGGCCCAGGAGTGTGGAGCGCAGCGCGCCGCCGGAGCGGGGCAGTCGCAGGGCGAAGGGGAAGGCCAGCAGGATGGCCGCCAGGGTGAAGGCCGGGGTGGCGAGGCGTCGGTGGAGGATCACCTGGTAGCGGGTGGTATCGTGTCCGTCGTGCTGAAGTTGTTCCGAGAGGGCGTGGAGTTCCAGCAGGGTGAGCATTTCCGGTGGGGGTGTTTCCACGGAGAGGCGTTGGGGGTCCAGGGAGACATCCCATGGGCGTTGCTGGAAGGTTTCGACGGCGATCTGGGGCAGAAAGCGGTAGTCGATCCCCTGGTTGAGTTGCCAGCCTTTTTCGTGGTAGACCGCGGTGTTGGCTTCCAGTCGGGCCGACAGGTGATTGTCGGAGTCGAAGGTGAAGACCGTCACCTCGTGGAGGGTGTTGGCCTTGGGATCGACCCGTTGGGCATGGATGATCCGGGCGCCTTCCCGGACCCAGACTTCGCCGGTCTGGGAGAGGGGCGCGAGCTGGTGATCCAGGATGCGGTCTCTGATTTGTTGGGCGATCTGGTTGGTATGGGGGGCGATCTGGCCGATCAGCAGCATGTGGAACAAGGCGATGATCAGTCCCCCCGCCAGAAAGGGGCTGAGAATCCCGGGCAGGGAGAGGCCACTGGCCCGCATGACGGTGATTTCGTTTTGACGGATCAGTCGTGCCACTCCCATCAGGGTGGTCAGCAGCACCATGGAGGGGGTGAGCATGCCCAGAAAGTTGGGAATGCGGCTGGCCAGCAGCAAGGAGAGATCCAGAATGTTGAAATGGGGTTTTTGCGAGAAGCGGCGGATGCCCTCGATGCCGTCGATCAGCAGGAACAGACCGATGAAGACGCCGATCATCTTCAGGAAACCGGTGAGAAAAAAGCGCAGCAGGTAGCCGAAGAGAATGGGCATGGATCGTTTTTACCGCTGGCCGGTGGGTGTGGAGGAGGAGTCGGTGTTGGACCGGAAGCGGGCGGGGATGGGCCACCAGGAGCCGGGCCAGCGGAATTCGGGCAGGGTATGCCCCTGGGCGGTGAACCGGAAAACCCATGCGGTCAGCAGGGCCATGAACAGGTTGGGTAGCCAGAATCCCGTCATGGGGGTGATGAGTTTTTTGCCCGCCAAGGCCTCTCCGGAGGCCAGCAGCAGAAAATGGAGGATCAGGATCAGCAGGGCGGCGACAAAGCCATAGCTTTTGCCGGTGCGATGGGATTGTTGCGCCCCCAGGGGGAGGGCGAGCAGTCCCATGATCAGGGTGGCCACCGGAAAGGCCAGTCGGCGATGCCACTCCATGCGGGCCGCGTGTTGGCGTTGGGGGGTACCGTTTTGGATCGCGTTGTGGAGTTCGGCGGGATCCATTTCATCGACTTCTTCTTTTTTGTGTTGCGGCACCAGTCCCAGCACCACATCCAGACCCAGGTCGAAGCGGGTGAACTGCATGTGCCGGTAGTGACCTCCCGGCGTGGTCCAGTGGCGGCTGCCGTCTTCCAGGAACAAGGCCGCCTTGTGATCCGACCGGGTATGGGGATGGGCGCGGCGGGCGGTGATGGTGACGGTTTCGTTGGGGATGCGTTGATCGTGGACCAGTACCCCTTCCAGGATTCCGGTCATGGGATCTTGGTGATTGATATAGATGGTCAATCCCGGAATGCTGCGGTTGAAGGTACGGGATTGCATGGTCAGGGCGGTATTGGAGGAGAGCAGGGCTTTTTTCAGCACCGAAAATTCATAGTAGGCTTTCGGAACCCAGATCCAGTTGAGCAGCAGGGAGAGGGTGGTGAACAGCAGCACCAGCATTCCCACCGGACGGGTCATTTGCCACAGGCTGATTCCACTGGCTTTGATGATCACCAGTTCGCTGTCCCGTGCCATGCGTCCGAGGGTCAAAAGAATGCCGCTCAGCAGTGCCATGGGCAGGGTTCCCACCATGAACTGGGGAATGGCGTACTGGATCATTTGACGCAGCACCGTGAACGATGCCCCCTTGTTGATCCAGACATCTACCAGCAGCAGCACCTGGGGAAGCATGATCAGAAAGGTCAGGGTTCCCAGGGCCATCAGCGAGGTCTGGGCGCAATCCAGAAACAGGTAGCGGGAGATGCGGTTCATGGCGGAGTGCGCGGTTCTCGTCTTTTATTTTGGCTGCTCTTGTGGTAACTCTTCCCTGGTGTCATGTGCTTCATTTTTCATGCCAACGCAAGGCTTGAGCCGGGTGGGCATGGTGGAGTGTTTTTTGGCTGTCGCAAGATTGGACGAGGAAAGATCACGATGCCGGAATCTCATTTGAAGATGGATGTGGTGGTGGGTGATTTCGTTACCCGCGAGACGGACGTATGGGTGATTGGTGTTTATCAGGGGGGCGAGCCGCAGGCGGCGCTTTCTCGGTGTGGTGAAGTGGTGGAGCGGGAGGTCCGACGGGTCTTGAAGTCCGGCTGGATGCGTGGCGAATCCGGGGAGCAGTTGTTTTTGCCGGTTCCTGGTGGTTGTGGTTTGGCGGTGGAGCGGTTGTTGCTGGTTGGTTTGGGCAAGCGGGAGTCGTTGACCGTGGAGAGTTTTCGCGGGTTGGGGGCTTCGGTGGTCAAGGCGTGCGAGAAGGGCGGGGTGGATCGGGTGACGTGTGTGTTGACTTTGGACAGTCATCAGGGGATCGCCCCGAATCGGGTGATGGAGGCCATGGCCGAGGGGGCATGGTTGGGGAGTTATCGTTTTGATCGTTTGCAGAGTGTCAGCAAGAAGGAGGCTCCCCGTCATCGTTTGAAGCGGATGGAGTTTCCGTTGTCCGGCGCCAAGGCCGAGGGGGAGCGCAAGCGGTTGGTTCAGGTGGAGCGGATTGTCCGCGGGGTGAACATGGCGCGGGATCTGGCCAATTTGCCGGGCAATCTGTTGTATCCGGATCTGTTGGCCAAGAAGGCCCGGGAGTTGGCCGAGCGGTTGCCCATCAAGACCACGATTCTTTCCGATTCGGTGTTGATGCAAAAGGGGATGAACGGGATTCTGGCGGTGGGTCAGGGGAGTGCCAATCCGCCGTGTCTGATTGTCATGGAGTATCGCAAGGGGGGGGATCGACCCACTTTGGCGGTTGTGGGCAAGGCGGTCACGTTTGATTCCGGGGGAATCTCCTTGAAGCCCGGCGCCAAGATGGAAGAGATGAAGTTTGACATGAGCGGCGGGGCGGCGGTGTTTGGTTTCATGCAGGCCATTGCCGAGATGAATTTGCCCATCAATGTGGTGGGGGTGGTGCCGGCGGCGGAGAACATGCCTTCGGGCACGGCCCAGCGTCCTGGAGATGTCATCAAGACCGCCAAGGGGTTGTATGTCGAGGTGATCAATACCGACGCCGAGGGGCGGTTGATTCTGGCGGATGCGTTGCATCATGCGGCTTCGTTCGATCCGGATGTGATCATTGATCTGGCCACCTTGACGGGTGCGTGTGTGGTGGCTTTGGGGGAGCATGCCACGGGGTTGATGGGCAACAACGAGGCGTTGCAGAAAAAACTGCAAAAAGCCGGGGAGTATTGTGGCGAGCGGTTATGGCCCTTGCCCATGTTTCCGGAGTATCAGGAGCAGATCAAGTCGGTGGTGGCGGACATCAAGAATGTGGGTGGGCGTGAAGCGGGGACCATTACCGCGGCGTGTTTCCTGTCTCGTTTTGTGGATGATTCCCGTGCCTGGGCACATTTGGACATTGCGGGTACGGCTTATGATGGTTCCGGCACTCGTGCCCACATGCCCAAGGGGGCGGTGGGGATCGGGGTGAGGTTGTTGTGTCGTTATGTGTTGGCGGAGCGGATGTGACATGGCGAGGGTTCGGGAGGGGAGGCCGGTGGCGCGATTTTATCAGGTTGCCGCCTCCTCTCCGGAGGTTGTGATGGTTGGTTTGTTGTTCAAGTTGGTGGATCAGGGGATGCGGGTGTGTGTGTTGGCGGCGGATGGGGGGCAGGTGCGTCATTTGGATGATCAATTGTGGCGTTATCCGGCGGAGCGGTTTTTGCCGCATGGGGTTTGGGATGGTGTGGATGTGGAGCGGCAACCGGTTTTGATTGCGATGCGTCCGGATGATCGGAATGGGGCGACGGTGGTGATTGTGGCGGGTGCGCAGGTGGTGGATGAGTCGGTGGCGTTTGATGTGGTCGTGGATTTTGTCGATGTGCGGGATCCGGTGCCGGCCCGGGGGCGGTATCGGCAGTATCAGGCGCGGGGATATCAGATGGAGTATTGGATTCAGTCTCCGGAGGGGCGTTGGAACAAGCAAGGCTGAATGTGAGACTATTGAAAAAAAAGAGGGGGTCTGGGGGATTCATCCCCCAGGACTTTGCCTTTGATTTTTTGATTCTTTGCCTTTGCGCGCTTTCACAGAAAGCTTTTTTCGCGTCTTTTGCGAAAAAAGCGCAGCGCACGCTCCGCCCTCCGCATCTCATGATGGAAGTCTGAGAACGGTTTTGTTTTTGTCTGAAGTCTGAGAACGGTTTTGCTTTTGTCTGAAGTCTGAGAACGGTTTTGCTTTTGTCTTGTGATCCGAGGCTGAATGGCCGTGATCCGAGTGAGCCAGCGGGCGCGCATGGCTTAAAATTCGGGCATGGATTAAACTCTCGGTGTGTGTCCGCACGCTTGCGCTTTTTTTCGCAAAAGGCGCGAAAAAAAGCTTCTGCGAAAAGCGCGCGAAAGTCAAAAGATTGAAAGTCAACGGATTGAAAGGCTGAAAGGCAAAGTCCTGGGGGATGAATCCCCCAGACCCCTTCTTTTTTTTCAATGGTTTCGATCGATTGGGCTGATTGAGCTGAAATGAGGATAGGATCAAAGATGAAACCGACATTGATCACGGTCTTTTTGTTGATCTGCTCCAACGTCTTCATGACGTTCGCTTGGTACGGCCACCTGAAACACATGCAGGAACGAACCTGGTATATCGCCGCCCTGGCAAGCTGGGGCATCGCCTTGTTTGAATACCTGCTCCAGGTTCCGGCCAACCGCATCGGCTTCACCGTGCTGTCCGTCTCCCAACTGAAAATCATCCAAGAGGTCATCACCCTCCTGGTCTTCATCCCCTTCGCCGTCTTCTATATGGGCCAACCCCTCAAACTGGATTACCTCTGGGCCGGCTGCTGCCTCGTCGGCGCGGTCTACTTCATTTTCCGCACATGACATACCCGCTGATCGCCCTCTTCAGCCTCTATGCCCTCTGCGCCATCCAACCGGCCAGCTTCTTTCTGCTGATCCTGCTCACCACCCGTTACGCCACCCATGACCACCTGCGACGTCACAAGCTTCATAATAAAACTTATTTTGGTGCAACCCATCCCCAACTCAGACCCCATGACCATGCCTGGATCTGGTACCAACTCCTTCTCGTCTCCGGCTATGGCTATGTCCTCGCCTGCCGTCTGCCATCCATCATCGGGACAACTTTGCTGGTGGTGACCTTGACCCTCACCCTGCGTACCCGCCTTTCCGACCCCTTCGCCCAACGCCGCTTTCTGTATTACGGCTCCATTCTCATCGGACTCGGCTACTCGGTGATCACCCTGCTCGCGGGCCGGATTCCAACCTCATCCGCCCTGTGGACCCTGCTGGGGGGATGGATGGGTCAGTCGCTGGTCTGTGGTCTCGTCCAACTCTTCGACGCCTTCAACGCCTTGACCGATGCCATGATCCGCCTGCTGCCCTTCCCCTTCGACCTGCTGCTCACCCCCCTGAATCTCAATCTCCTTTTCGGTCCCCTGGTCACCGGCTCGGTACTCGGGATCCTCAAGGCCGAAAACCAAATCGAAACCTGGCGTCACAGAGCCTGCTGAAACACCGTTCGCTCTCCACCGTCCGCCAGAATGGCCTCCACCCGCTGACGCCACAACCGCCCGAACTCCACCCGCTGCTCCGGGGTGGCCCGCTCGCTCAAGACCAAAGGCATCAACTCACCCATTCGACCCGCGGGAACAATCGCCGCCGGAGAGTAGGTCAACCCCACCTCCGCGCCCGTGGACATCCGCAGAAACCGGAATGGCCCCGAAGGATCCCCCCGTTCCTGAAAACGCAACAGGTTCATACGGTTGTATCGTCCCGCCAATCCCTTGAAACCGTTCGGACCCGCCGCGCCGCTCACCAGAGTGAAAATTTGCGTGATGGGACCGGTCACTCCCTCGTCCACCCGACCGGGGACCGTGATGGCCACATCCCCCCGCTCGGGCAAAGAGTCGGGATACAAGACCATCAAGGCCCGCCGAATCAGCAAAAAGGCCCCGGCCACCGTGGGACAGGCATGCCCGGCCAATCGCACCGCGTCGTTGAACGTGTAAACGAATGACGCATCCCCCGCGCCCAACAACTCGGCCAAAGGATCCCGCAGGGTGATGCTCGGTGTGTCGGAGAACATGGCTGTCCTTTGAGTGGATCGGGTTATTTGGCGGCAAAAGGACGCTTGGCCATGGCGGTCACGTTTTCCTGACTCCAGGGATCCCCGCCGGTTTCGGTCTGGGGGGTGGCCAGATAATCCATGGGCTGCTGGAACAAGAACAACAATTGCCGGGTGGCCAACTCGGTCAACAACTCCAAAGGCTGTCCCGCATCGGGAGGCGAGGATTGGCCCATGGCATAGGTTCCGGCCACGGTTCCCATGCTGCTCAACGGGTTGGTGATCAATGCCCCGGTGGCCGCCAAGACCGAACCGGCAACCGTGGCCCGTTCCAGACCATCGGTCTTGCGATCCGGCTGGGACTCGACCCGCAACCGCACCGTGCGCAACAAACGCCCCTTGGAGATCAGATAGACATCCCAATCCACCAGCCCCGAAGTGGTGGCGGAACTGTTGCGGGTTTCCCGGGGGGAGATCCACAGCACTGCGGGCCATCCGGAACGTTGACTCAACGCCAAAGCCCCCTCCAGATGATAGGCCGGAGTCCACTCGGGAATCAGTTGCTCCGCCAGTTGCCCGGGAAGCAGTTGCCGGAAAATGGTGCGGCTCATGTCCACCCACACCTCGGGCTGTCCGGCGACCTGACGGGCGATGGGCAAAAGATGCAGCTTGGGATAGGGTACCGGCAACTCCGCGGCCTGATCCTCGGCCAACGCATCCCAACAAACACTGACACCCTGATAAGGCGTTTCACAAGCCTTGCGATGCATGGCCGCTTCGCCAGCCATGGGTGCGCTTGCCATTCCAATCGCGACCAGTAAGGACGCTTGCCAGTTCTTCATGTTCGTTTCCCCTTGCAGGTTATTGCATTGTGATTCGCAATAGCTTCTCAAGCAAAGAGCATGCCGTCATGAAAAGTGAGGCGTGTCACCCCTTGGAGGTCAGTTGGAACACCCCATCCCAGTCCGCGGGGGGCGGATTGTCCAGATATTCCTTGCAACGCTCCACATAGGTGCGGGAGGGACCATCCTCCGGATCCACCCCCAAAGCGGCCTCGAACTGGACGATGGCCTCCGCGTAGGCGCGCTTGCGGTACAGTTCCAGACCCGCCAGATACAAGTCCAACAGTTTTTGCTGTGCGGCGGTCAGGGCGCCCTTGTGGGCCAGGAGTTGATAGATCGGGACCGGTTCCTTTTTGCCCACCACCCGCACCACGTCCAGTGGCCGGGCCTCGACCCGTTCCTTGGCCTGTTCGTAGGTGGCCCCGGAAACCATGATATCAGACGCATAAAACTTGTTGGCCCCCTCCAGACGGGCGGCCAGATTGACCGCGTCCCCCATGATGGTGTAGTCCATGCGCTGTTTGGAACCCATGTTGCCCACCACCATGGGTCCGGAGTTCAAGCCCATGCGCACGGTCATTCTTGGACGGCCTTCCGCCAGCAGACGTTCCCGCATCTTGACCATATGCGCCCCCATGTCCACGGCGGCGCAACAGGCCAGGGCCGCATGATCGGGTTGATCCAGCGGTGCGCCCCAGAAGGCGATGATGGCATCCCCTTCAAACTTGTCCACCGTGCCGTCGTACCGGGAGATGATGTCGCACATGGCGGTCAGGTACTCGTTGAGCAATTGCACCAGCTCCTGAGGGGTCAATTTTTCCGAGATGGTGGAAAATCCCGCCACATCGGAAAAAAAGGCCGTCATTTCCCGCTGCTCGCCACCCAGGGAGAGTTTGCTGGGATCTTTCACCAGGATGTCCACCACCTTGGGTGACAAATATTGCCCGAAGGCTCCCTTGATCATCCGTTTCTGACTCATTTCCAAGGCGTAATAGCGGATGGTGATGGCCAGGAATCCAAACAGCCCCGCCACCAGGGGATAACTCATGGACAGCACCATGTCCAGATGCACATGGGCCAGAATCGCCCCCGCCACATACACCCCGAGGATTCCCACGGCGAACAGGGTGCGTTTCAGGGGATTTTGCATGGTGCCGGAGATCAGTACCGCCACCATGAACAGCATCATCACCACGATTTCCACCGGCGTGGAGGCGGGACGCAGAGGGGCCCCTTTCATCAAGGTGCTGATGATGTCGGCGATGATTTCCACCCCGTAGACCATGCCCACCGGGGTGTCGAACCAGTCGTGGGAGACCTCCGAGGTGTCGCCGACCAAAACCAGCTTGCCTTTGACCCACATGGAAAGTTCTTCCCGTTCGTCTGCGTCCAGGTCGTCGATGTTGAGGAACTCCAACGCCGACAGACCGGTCTGGCTCAGGAAACGGGTTCCGTCCGGCAGCTGGGGAAAGTCGATGTACAGTTCGTTGGTCTGGTTGAGGGGAATGGCCAGACGGTCCCCCAGATGCAGGATGTTGTTTTCGAGCCGGGGTTCCACCCCCCAGTACATGGCCAGGGCCATGATGGCATAGGGCCAGCCATTTTCCTTTCGGGCGATTTCCGGATAGATCTTCAGACGGGACAGACTGGTGATGATGGCGCTCGGGGAGCTGATGTTGGTGTAGCCGTTTTTGGTCACCTCCGCCAGTTTGGCCGTGGCCCGGTTCAGGCGGAAGAATTGTCCATCCTTGAAATCCGCCTGGGCCACCAGCAGCACATTGCCCGCCTCTTTCAGGGCCTTGGCCGTGGGTTCGTCCTCCTGATAGGAGCTGGGGAAGTCCATCAGCACGTCCAGCGCCACCACTTTGGCCCCGAGGGCGGTCAGATTGGTGGCGATCCGGCCCAGATCCGTGCGTCGCAGGGGGAAACTGCCGTATTTGTCAAAAAATTTCTCGTCGGTGTTGACCAGGAAAATATCCTTGGAAAAACGGGTCTTCTCCGGTTTGGCCAGACTCATGCGCAACAACTGGCGCATGGAGATGGTCTGTTCTTCCAGCAGGGCGAAGGTTTCGTGGTATTCCGCCGGGATCATGAGCAAAAACAGGATCACGGTGGCCATGATGTCGTAACGGATCAGGAATTTTCCCACATTGTTCATGCGTGCTTCCCCGGCGCGGCTGCTGATTGGGTATAAACAAAAGCGTCCGCCCGTAAAAATTTCGGGCGGACGCTTGCTTTTGGGGCATGAGGATCGACTATCACCTCGGGCGGTTTTTTTCAAGACCGCTCATCGAAGCGTGCGGATGAATCACTCCTGTTCGGAGAGCATTTTCTGGTACTGGACGGCCTCGTTTTTTTGCAGATCCTTCAAGTTGAGGTCGTGATAGGTCTTGATGAGCATGGGCCGCATGTCCACATCAGCGGGATTGTCCTTGAAATATTTGCGGTACATGTCCATGGCCGCCACCGTGAAACCCCGGTCTTCCAGGAACGCGCCCATCATGAAATCGTCACCCGGGGCCAGGGCCTGGAGATCCTTCATGCCTTTTTCCACCGGCTTGAGGGCATCGCCATCCACCCAATTGATGGTGCTGGGTTTTTTCGGGGCGTAGACCTCATGGCCGTTTTGCAGCACCCGCACCAGATAGTCGTGTTTGCCCGGGGTCAGACCCGCGACTTTGTAGCGGACCATCTCGCCGGAGGCGGCGGGCACGGGAATCGGTTTTTCGCCGATGATCAGCTCATAGGTGAACTCGGAGCCCAGATTGGACCAGGCCAGTTCCGGAAATTTCGGGGAGAGGGAAATTTCCTTGATGGTGTCGAGCTTGACGTTTTTGCCTTTTTCGCCTTTGTCCACACTGCGGCGCACCGTGGTGTAGCGTTGGGCCTTGGCAAAGCGTTTGTCGAGGCTTTCCAGCAGATCGGTGGCGCTCTTGTCCGGTTCCGAGAGGGTGCCGGAGACCTTTTCGACGCCATTGGCGGTAATTTTGAGCACCGTGCTGGCGCCCATGTCCTGGACCGTGCCGGTGATCTGGTTGATCACCTTGGCGGAACCGTCGGCGGCGCTGCGCAGCTGTTCCCCTTCGGAGAGCAGTTTGTTGCGGGTGACGGCTTTCCATTTTTCACCGTCTTTGCTGTATTCCACATTGCCTTGGGCCTGACTGACCATGGCGACGGGGTTCATTTCGGCCCTGGCCTGACCGGTCATGCCCGTGGTGGCCAACAAGACCGCCAGAACAAAGAGTTTGATACGCTGGATCGTCATGGTGCATCTCCTTCTAGGGTACGAAAGGGTCAGGGTCAAAGCAGGCGAATCCCGCCGCCGTCACGTCTTCGCGCATGGTGGCGAAAGGAGACATGGGAGATTCCACGCCTGTTATGACAACTCACGGCGCCGATAAAGTCAAGCAAATAGCATCGATCAAGCCAGGGATTGACCATTTGTTACAGATGCGGGGCGGATTGTTTGGGAAGGGGATCTGCTGTGTAACAAAACTTATCGGAAAAGTGAGTGTTTTCAAATTGACCCCTTGTGGAGTCCGGATCGAGGACGTCACCAAGATTGTGCTCAAGTTTGACCGGAGGCCAACCGATCCATATGGCAATGGATGACTTCTTTAACACGGATTGCGAGGTAGAGAAATGGACATGGCACTGATTGCGCCGGAATCCGCTTCAATCCAAAGAACGGTCATGGATGGCCGGGTTTCAGGCGGGGCTTCAGCCCTGTTGGCCGCGCGGGAGATGCCGGCCTCAGGTCGCGGCGAGACGAAGACAGCGTACAAGGGGGGAGACGTGGTGGATGTGGCCGGTCTGGATGCGATCGGTGAAGCCATTCGTCAGTTCCGAGGTCAGGAGGCGCTGCCCATCCCGGAATCGGTGGGCAAGGCGATTCGTTCCCTGGTCCGGGAGGTCCTGGATGGACTGCCCCAAGGTGGTGTCACGGTGGCGTGAAATTCGCCCGCATGCGATTGCATGGCTTGAAACCCACTTGACAATTGCCCCCGCGCATGACGGATCGTTGTCGATCCTCATGCGCGGGGTGCGAATCCCGAACTTTTTTGCCTTTCACTGCGCCGCGTTGGCGTTTCATTTCACGGGGGGATTGCCCGCCAGTCGGAATCCCAGCAAGGCGTTTTTGCGATCCGGCCAGAGATTGGCCCGGTTCGTGGCTTTGAGAAATCCCGTTCCCGACAGTACCCCTCCCCCACGGAATACCTTGGATGTACCGCTTTCCGGTCCGGTCGGATTGTTGCTCGACGTGTTCTGGTAAGCGTTTTCGTCATACCAGTCCCCGACCCACTCCCAGACATTGCCGTTCATGTCGTGCAGACCCAGGCCGTTGGCCAGACGTTCCCCCACCGGATGCAGGGTCACGCCGCTCCCCTGATGCCAGGAGTAGGGGGTGGGATCGTCGTTGGTGCCGCAGTAGCGCAGAGACTGACCCCGGTTGCGGCAGGCGTACTCCCATTCCGCCTCGGTGGGCAGGCGGAAGTGACCCTGCCCTTTGCTGTTGAGCCGCTGGATGAAGCGTTCCACGTCGTTCCAGGTGACATTTTCCACCGGCAATCCGGCTCCCGGAACGGTTTGTCCCGGCAGGGTCTCCATGATCCGTTGCCATTGTTCCTGGGTGGTCTCGTGGGTGGCGAGCCAGAAGTCGTCGAGACAGACGTTATGGGCCGGGCGTTCATGGGGTTTGCCCTGGTTGTCCCCCATGATGAAACAGCCACCGGCGATCCGGGTCAGGGTGATGCCGGTGACGGGATCTTTCCAGAGGGTGGGGGTCTGGGCCGCAGGCACGGGAGCCAGGGTGCCGAGACGCCAAGTGGCTTGAATCCTCAGGGTCTCTTCCGGGGGAGGGTCGTCGTCCGGGGAGAGCAGGGGGGGTGTGGGCCAGGGGCAACCCCCCAGGAGCCAGGCGGGCAGCAGCAGCGCGAGACGAGAAAAACGGCGACGGCGGAATGCGTTCATGGTCAGTCGGATCACCTGATTTCGGTTTCCCGTTTGCGTTGGACGAGTTGCAGCAGAAAACGGGTCTCGCGCATGCCGAGCAGCCACGCGCTTGCCACATAGACCATTCCCGCGCCGGTCAGCATCAGCAGGACCGTGATCCCCTGCCACCAGTCCGACAGGGCGCGACTCCAGTAGAGTTCACGGATCGTATACAGAAAAATCCCCATCACCGCCGATGCCGCCATCGCCTTGAACAGGGTGATCATCAGTTCACGGCTTACGGTGATGCCCATGCGTTTCCGCAAGGCCCGCAGCAGCAGACCGGCATTGAGGAATCCCCCCAGGGAGGTGGCCAGGGCCAATCCGGCGTGGTGCAGGGGGAACATCAGGATCAGGTTCATCACCATGTTGGCCACCATGCAGATGATGGCGATGCGTACCGGGGTACGGGTGTCCTTCATGGCGTAGAAGGCCGGGGCGGTCACCTTGACCGTGGCCAGGGCCGGCAGTCCCACCCCGTAGGCCAGCAGGGCGTAGGCGGTGAGGCGGGTGGTTTCCGGGGCGAAGGCGCCGCGCTCGAAGAGCAGGGCGAGCATGGGTTCTCCCACCACCATCAACGCCACGGTGGCGGGCAGGGTGAGAAAGGCCACCACCCGCAAGGCGGTTTCCAGATTGCTTTTGAAGCCCGCCTCATCCCCCCGGGCCGCCTTGGCGGAGAGCATGGGGAGAATGGCGGTGCTCAAGGCGATGGCGATCAGTCCCAGGGGGAATTCCAGCAGCCGGTCGGCGTAATACAGATAGGAGATGGAGCCTTCCGGCAGCCACGAGGCCAAAAACAGATCCAGCAATAAATTGATCTGGGCCACCGATACCCCCAGCACCGAAGGTCCCATGAGGGTGAGGATGCGTTTGATCGAGGGGTGTTTGGGATCCCAGCGGAACCGGAAGCCCAGCCCCAGCCGGTGGAGGGCCGGGAGTTGAAACGCCAGTTGCAGGATGCCTCCCAGGGTGACGCCGATGGCCAGACCCATCACCGGGGGGTCGAAGTGTCGGGTCAGCACCGTGGCGCCCAGGATCATGCTGGCGTTGAGCAGGATCGGGGTGGCGGCGGGAATGGCGAATTTCTTGTGGCTGTTGAGGATGCCGGCGGCCAGGGCGGTGAGGGAGATGAAGAAAATATAAGGAAAAGTCACCCGGGAAAGCAGCACCGCCAGATCGAACTTGCCCGGATCGTCGATGAATCCCGGGGCGGCCACCAGCACCAGGGCGGGCATGATCACCTGACCGACTGCCACCACCACCATCAACCACAAGGCCAGATGGGTGAAGACCGCGTGGACCGCGTTTTTGGTCTCTTCCGGATCCCCCTTGGCCAGGTGATCGGCGAACACCGGCACGAAGGCGGTGCTGAAGGCCCCTTCGGCAAAGAGCCGACGGAGAAAATTGGGCAGTTTCTGCGCCACGAAAAAGGCGTCGGCCCCCATGCCGGCCCCGAAGGCCCGGGCGATGATCATGTCGCGGACAAATCCGGTGATGCGCGACAACAGGGTGAAAAAACCGATGATGGCCGTCGAACGGAGCAACTGTCCCTGTTCGGAGCGTTCCTGGTGGGGGGGCCGATGGGAGGGTATATTGGGCAAAGTGAAAAAACCTTTGACGAAAGGGGGTGAAATGGGATTCAATATTCAATTGCGTCCGTGAAATTTCGCACGGGCGGCCAGGGTCATTGAAGGCCCTCTTTAGACGACGATCAAGGATAGGGAGTTTTTTCGCGGTGGCCAATATTAAATCTTCCATGAAGAGCATTCGCACCTCTGCCAAGGACAACAGCCGCAACCGGTCGGCCAAGTCCCGCATGCGGACCTTTATCAAAAATGTCGTGCAGGCTGCGGCTGCGGGTGATCTTCCCCTGGCCTCGGAAGCCTTTCGCAAGGCCACGTCGGTCCTGGCGGTCACGGCCCGCAAAGGGATGATCCATCCCAATACCGCCGCCCGTCAAACCCGGCGTTTGAACGCCCGTGTACGGGCTTTGGCGCTTCAGTCCGCCGCCTCCTGACCCCTTGAAAGAGCGGGCTGCGGCTTGTCGCCCATGCCGCACCCGCATGAGAGTTGATGCAGTTCACCGATCTTGCCATTCCCGAATCCGTGATGGCCGGGATCCACGCTTGTGGATTCACGGAATGCACACCCATCCAGGCCCAGACCCTGCCCCTGACCCTCGCGGGACGGGATGTGGCGGGTCAGGCCCAGACCGGAACCGGCAAAACCGCCGCGTTTCTCATCGCGGCGTTTTGCCGGCTGTTGCGTGAGGGAGGAGGGGCGGTCAAAGAGGATCCGGGGGGGCCGAGCCGCCCCCGCGCCCTGATCATCGCCCCCACCCGGGAACTCGCCTTTCAGATCGAAAACGATGCCTTGCGGCTCGGCGCCCATCTGGATCTCAAAATCGCCGCGGTCTACGGCGGCGTGGACTACGAAAAGCAGCGTCTCACCCTGGAAGAAGGACGGGTGGATCTGCTCATCGGCACACCGGGTCGGCTGATCGATTATTTCAAGCAGAAAGTCTATCGGGTCTCCGACGTGGAGGTGCTGGTCATCGACGAGGCGGACCGCATGTTCGACATGGGGTTCATCGAGGATCTGCGCTTTTTGCTGCGTCGTCTGCCTCCGTATGATCGACGGCTCTCCATGCTGTTTTCCGCCACCCTTTCCTATCGGGCCCAGGAACTCTCCTACGAGTACATGGACTCCCCGGAGGTGATCTCCACCACCGTGGACAATCGGGCGGTTTCCCAGGTGACCCAGCGGCTTTATCATGTCGAGGGACGACGCAAGATCAGTCTGCTGGTGGGGCTGTTGCGGCGGGATCTGGCCGTGGGAGACGCGGACGTTCCGGCGGGTCGGGCCATGGTGTTCGTCAATACCAAGCGCATGGGGGAGCGGCTCAAGGAGTGGTTGCGGGGCAATGGCATTCATGCGGGATATCTCTCCGGCGACGTGCCCCAGACCAAGCGTTTGCATACCTTGCAGCGTTTCCAGGAGGGCTTGGTGCCGGTGCTGATCGCCACCGATGTGGCGGGTCGGGGATTGCACATCGAAGGGGTGACCCATGTGGTCAATTTCGATCTGCCGGACAATCCCGAAGATTATGTCCATCGCATCGGGCGTACCGCCCGGGCGGGGGCTACCGGGGATGCCATCTCCTTGGTGGATGAGGATGGGGCCTACAATCTGGAGGCCATTCTGGCGTATCTGGGCATGGACCTGTCTCCCGAATGGCCGGAAAATGAGCTGTTCGTATCGTTGACCCGGCCTCCCCCTGTGGCGGAAGGGAGCGGAGATGCCCCTTCCCGTTTCCGGAGCGGGGGAGGGGGTGGGCGCAGCGGAAGTGGTGGTGGTGGCCGTTCTGCCCCCCCGCGGCGGCGCAGCGCGGCTTCGACCGCAACTCCGGCTCCGGTGGTGGAGACGGTTTCCGCTCCCGTGGCGGCAGAGGCGGCCCCGGCGGGTGCGTCGGCCCCCCGCAGACGGCGCCGCAGAAAACCTGCTTCCGGGTCTTCGGCTCCGGCGACCGGAGAGTGACACAAAGCCTCTGCCCATCGGTCTTCGCCTGAATTTATCGAAATTATTGAAAAAAAAGAGGGGGCCTGGGGGATTCATCCCCCAGGGTTTTGATTTTTCTTCTTTCAAAATAATCATTTATTAATTTTCAAGGTCAAAATCCTGGGGAATGAATTCCCCAGACCCCTTCTTTTCTTTTAATAGTTTAAAAATTATTATTTGGGAGAGATTGGTGGAAAAGATCCTGTTGGTGGAGAGTTCCAAAAGTTTCTCTGCGCTGCTGCGACACCGCATCGAGTCGGAGCTGCATTTCCAGGTGTTCTGGGCCTCCACCATGGCCGCGGCCAAGGAGATCGTCCACCGGGAAGGCACCGAATTTTTTCTCGGCATCCTCGGACTCTATCTGGCGGACGCCCCCAACGGGGAAATCGTCGATTACATCCTGTCTTTGAACATCCCCTCGGTGGTGTTCACCGGCGAAATCAAGGACGACGTGCGGGAAACCGTGGTCTCCAAGCGGGTGCTCGACTATTTCATCAAAGACAACGCCAGCAGCATCGACGCGGTACTGTATTTCATCGACCGTCTGCGCAAGAACGCCACCGTGAAAGCCATGGTGGTCGATGACTCCAAAAGCTCCCGCTTTCACATCCGCCAGTTCCTGAAACGCTGCAACTTCGACGTGCTGGAGGCCGCGGATGGCCCTTCGGCCCTGGAACAGCTCCAGACCCATACCGATGTGCGCCTGATCATCGTGGATTACGAAATGCCGGGCATGAACGGCTTTCAACTGATCAAACGCATCCGGCCACGTTTTTCCCGGGATCGCACCGCCATCATCGGTCTTTCGTCCCACGGGACCGGGGATCTGGCCGCCCAGTTTCTCAAGGCCGGCGCCAACGACTTTCTGGCCAAACCCTTCCGGGATGAAGAGCTGTTTTGTCGCGTCTCCCAGAATATCGAAATCATCGAAAAAAACGTCCACTTTGAAAATCTGGTGGCCGAACGGACCAATCGTCTGGTGCAGGCCCACGAACAACTCAAAAGCCGGGAAAAACGGCTCGGCTCGATTCTGTCCTCCGCCCTGGACGCCATCATCACCTCGGATGCCCAGGGACGGGTGACGGGCTTCAATCCCGCCGCCGAAAAGCTGTTCGGCTACACCCGCGAACAGGCCATCGGTCGCACCGTGTCGGAATTGATCATCCCTCCGGAAGGCCGGGACAACCATGTGGCGGCCATCCACCGGCTGCAAGACGCCAAAAACGAAAACGGCGTACTCAGTCGGCGCATCGAGGCTCCGGCCATGCGGGCGGATGGGGCCATCATCGATATGGAAATGGCCCTCACCTCGGATGTGCTGGATGGGGAACCGATTTTCACCGCGTTTCTCCACGACATCACCGATCGCAAACAACTGCTCAAATCCCTGGAAGAGACGCTCCAGGTGGCGGAATCCTCCAACCGGGCCAAAAGCGAATTCCTGGCCAACATGAGCCATGAAATCCGCAGCCCGATGAATGCCATCATCGGCATGACCGATCTGGTGCTGGGCACGGAGTTGACCGAAGTGCAACGGGACAATCTGGTGATTGTCCAGAACGCCTCCCAAAGCCTGCTGGACCTGATCAACTCCATTCTGGATCTTTCCAAGATCGAGGCGGGCAAGTTCCGGCTGGAAAACATCCCCTTCGACGTGCATGGCCGCATCGGCGCGGCCTGCGAAACCATGGCGATCCGCGCCCATCAAAAACGGGTGGATTTCTATTGCCAGATCGCTCCGGATCTGCCGGAAACCCTGGTGGGGGATCCGTTGCGGTTGGCCCAGGTGTTGATCAATCTCATCAGCAACGCCATCAAGTTCACGGAAAAAGGGGATGTGATCCTGCGGGTGGAACGGCTGCCCTGTCCGCAGGAAGAGGGAGAGAGTGTCGTGCTGGGATTTTCGGTGTCGGACAGCGGCATCGGCATTCCGGCGGACCGTCTGGAACAGATTTTCGACCGTTTCACCCAGGTGGATGGCTCCACCACCCGCAAATACGGGGGCACGGGACTGGGCTTGACCATCTGCCGCAGCATCACCCACATGATGGGAGGCGACATCCGGGTGGAAAGCGTGCTGGGGGAGGGGAGCGTTTTTCATTTCACGGCCCGTTTCGCGGTGGGGAGTCGCGCCCCGGCGGGACAGGAGGCGGTGATGGAGGCCCGAGGCGGCGCGGCCCCCGAAGCCCCCATGGCCGGATTGCGGGTGGCGGCGGCCTATGGCAATCCCACGGGACGCACCATCTTGGACACTCTGCTGCGTCACGGGGGGGCGGTGGCCCAGGTGGTGGAGGATTTGACCACCCTGCAACCGCTTTTGCGGCAGGCCCACGAGGCGGGTCAACCCTTCGATCTGCTGATCATCGATTATCACCTGTTGCAGGCCATGGAAATCCCCTTGCCCGAGCTGGCCCGGCGGGAAGGGTGGAAGAATCGCCCGGTGCTCACCTCTCCTCCCGCCAAACGGATGGAAGGAACCGCCATGGCCGAGGAGTTCTTCGACGCGGTGCAGTTGGCCGAACCGGTGTTGCGTTTTCCGTTGCTGCGGGCGGTCAACCGCGCCTTGGGACGGGTGGCGGCTTCGGCCCCCTTGCGGCGCAGCGGAGGCCGGCGTCATGTGGCCTTGCGCATCCTGGTGGTGGATGACCTGGTGAACAATCAAAAACTGGCCCTCAACATTCTGGAACAGGCCGGTCACGAGGTGACCCTGGCCAACCATGGCCGGGAAGCCTGGACCATCCTGCAATCCAGACGCTTCGACGCGGTGTTGATGGATCTGCAAATGCCGGAACTGGATGGCTACGAAGCCACCCAGAAGATCCGCCAGTCCGATCCGGATCTGTTTCCCAACACCAAGATTCCCATCATCGCCTGTACGGCCCATGCCCTGGAAACGGATCGGCAGCGGTGTCTGGATGCGGGCATGAACGGCTTTTTGCGCAAGCCCTACCGGGCCGAGGAGTTGCTGGAGGCTTTGGATCCGTTCATCCGCAAGCTTGCGCCACCGGTGGAAAAACAGGCCGCCCCGGTCGGGAACGCCGCTGTGCTCAAGGCGGTGGAGGGGGATCCGGCGGAGGTGGAAAAGCAGCGTCGTTCCTTTCTGGAACTGTACCCGGAGCAGTCGCAACGGCTGCGCAAGGCGTTGGGGGCGGATGATTTTCTTCAGGCCCAGGACGGCGTGGAGTGGTTCAAACTGTTTTCGGACCGGATCGGCGCCTATCGGGTGAAATGGCAGGCCATGCGCCTGCGGGGTCAGGTGGAGTTGAAAAACCGTGCCCAGGCCCTCACCCAGATGGATGCCCTGGAAGAGGATTGTCGCAAGATCCGGGAGGCGTTGGATGGGCCGGTTGCGGGTTGACGGGTCGATTTTTTAAAACCGTACTGTGAGAAGTGATAATGACTCTTGCCAATTCAGTGTGTTGAAGGGCATACTGAGTGGGTTGCCCCGTGGGACGCCCCCGGCCCGGATCGGTTCGGAACTTCCCCGGTCGGGCGTGAATGGGCAAACAGCAAAGACTCCATGACGATGTTCGGATTTTAGGGGATGGATATGGCGACTACCACCAAAGCGGATCTGGTTGAAGCGGTTTATGAGCGTATCGGGCTTTCCCGGCCCAAGTCAACCGCCATCGTGGAGCAGGTGTTCGAGATGATCACCCAACGGCTTGAACAGGCGGAAACCGTGAAACTATCCGGATTCGGGGTTTTTTCGGTGCGGGGCAAACGGGCCCGTCCGGGACGCAATCCCAAAACCGGTGAACCCATCGAAATCACCAGTCGCAAGGTGGTGACCTATCGGGCCAGTCCTTTGGTGCTGGCTTCCCAGGGCGGTGACGAGGAAGACGACGAGGCTTGAGATTCCAAGCCTTCCCGACCCCTTTCCCCCCCCCCGTGCCTTTTCTGCGCTTTCGGGGCCGGGGTGCAAAAAAATAAGGTGGCATGCAACGGAAATTGATAGACAACCGGGGGGTCGGTCTGCACAGGGGGAGATGAAACCAGGGAAACTGTGAAACCGGTCTGCGCCAACGGTTGCCGCGTGCGTAAACCGGGAAACGGGGTTCAATCCCCCTTGAGAATCCGTCCTTTTTCCCGGGACCACTCCCGTTCCCGGACGGTCTGTCGTTTGTCGTAGAGCTTTTTGCCGCGACCCACACCGATTTCCAGCTTCACCCGTCCATCCTTCCAATAGGCTTTCAGGGGCACCAGGGTCAATCCTTTTTCCTTGGTGACGCCGATGAGCCGTCTGATCTCATACCGATGCACCAGCAGCTTGCGGGTGCGCAGCGGATCGTGATTGTTGAGATTGCCGTGGGTGTAGACCGCGATGTTGGCGTTCAGCCAAGTCAACTCCATGCGCTGGATCACCGCGAAGGAGTCGTTGAGATTGATCTTGCCGGCCCGCATGGATTTGACTTCGGTGCCGGTCAGGACCACCCCGGCCTCGAAGCTTTCCAGGATTTCGTAGTTGAACCGCCCTTTGCGGTTTTCGGTGATCGGTTTGATGCCCATGTCGTTATGAGTCCGGGAGCAATCCCAGCCGGTTCAGGGTGGTGCGCAGCATCGCCTGATTGGGTTCGGCCAGCCAAGTCAAAGGCAGACGGATTTCCGGCTGGCAGAGTCCGAGCATGGATGCGGCCGCTTTGACCGGAATCGGATTGGTTTCGCAAAACAGTTGTTGATTGAGGTCGAGGAGGATTTCGTGGAGCTTCAGGGCTTTGGCGGTATCCCCTTTCTGCCAGGCGCGGTACAGTTCCACCATTTGGGCCGGGGCGACGTTGGAAGAGACCGAGATTACCCCTTTGCCTCCCACCGCCAGGAAGGGCAAAAAGGTGGCGTCGTCACCGGACAGCAGGGTAATGGCGTTGCCGCACATTTTGTGGATGGTGGAGGCCCGCTCCAGATTGGCGGTGGCTTCCTTGAGACCCACGATGGTATCGATGTTGGCCAGTCGCGCCACGGTGGCGGGGAGCAGATCCACCCCGGTCCGCCCCGGCACATTGTACAGCACCAGAGGAATCTTGACGTTTTCCGCCACGGCGCGGTAGTGCTGATACAGACCTTCCTGCCCCGGTTTGTTGTAGTACGGGGTGATGAGCAGGGCGGCGTCGGCTCCCACCTGCTGGGCGAAGCGGGTGAGTTCGATGGTTTCGGCGGTGGAGTTGGAACCGGCCCCGGCGATGATCTTGACCCGTCCCGCCGCCGCCATCACACATTGGCGAATCACCTCCTTGTGCTCTTCGTGGCTCAAGGTGGCGGATTCGCCGGTGGTACCGCAGGGAACGATGCCGCTGACGCCATTGGCGATCTGGAACTCCACCAGGTGTCGCAGGGCCTCGCCATCGACCTGGTGGTTGCGAAACGGGGTGATCAGGGCCGTGAAGACACCTTCAAAAAGGGTGGACATCCTGGCGAACGCTCCAAGGGGGTTGGATCCAAGGGGGTTTATTGAAATATGGATTCAATATCTATACCGGAATCGTCACCGGGTCACAAGGGGATAATGGCCCGGAGGCGTGCGGTGGCGGCTGGATCGGGGTGGAAGGCCTCCGGGTCTGGAGGGAACCGTTGTGCGAGGGTGCGCAGGCTCAGACGCAAGGTGGGATGGATCAGGTTCGGCGCCAGTTCCGCCAGGGGAAGGGTCAGAAAAGCCCGTTCGGGAATGTCCGGATCCGGGATGGTCAATTCCGGGGTGTGAAGCTGAAGGGATCCCATCAGGGCGATATCCAGATCCAGGGGACGGGGCGCCCAGCCGGGCTGACGGGGTTGGCGTCCCAGTTCTTGTTCGATGGATTTCAGCCGTGCCCGGAGGGTGGCCGGATGCCAATCCCCCTGGATCCGAAGGGCGCCGTTGAGAAAATCCGGCAGGTGGAGGTCGGGAGGGGCGTCGGATCCCGCCACGGCCTTGGTGCGATAGACGGTGGAGATGGCGCTCACGCCGCAGATCGCGTGCAATCGGGCCACGCCCAGAGCCAGATTGCGCTCCGGATCGATGTTGGCGCCGAAGGCGATGAGAATCGGCGTGTTCACGGGGGGGATTTGGAGCGTCGAATGGAAACCCCCACCGATCGGGCAAAGCGCAAGGCGCCCGGTTTTTCCACCGTGACCCTCACCCCCTGAACCAGTGGATGGTCCAGACACAGGCGGCTGATCTGTTCCGCCAGGGCTTCCACCAGAAAACAGGCGGAATGTTCCGTGTGGGCGATGATCTGCTTGGTGAGGGTTTTGTAGTTGACGGTATCGTCGATCCGGTCGCTTTGGCCGGCCTGGGTGGTATCGGTGTCGAGTTCCAGATTGATCAGCACCTCCTGGCGGGTGTGGCGTTCCCACTCCTGGATGCCGATGATGCACGACACCTGAAGGTCGCGGATGAGGATCTGGTCTGAATCCATGTCGATTGACCGTGGTTGTGAGCAGGGAAAAGGAGCCTTTTGATCCATTATAGCGGAAATCATGTCGGTTCGCCATGTTTCCGATGGGGATTTCGGTTGCCCTGGTGACGGTGCAGCCAGAGGAGGGCCAATGCGGTGATGCCGGTGGCAGGCAAGGCGCCCTGGTTCAAGCCCTCCCATCCGCTTTGATTGGCGATCATTCCGGAAGACAGGGCGGTCATGGTCTGGACACTGAAGATCATCAGGTCATTGAACCCTTGGGCCATGGCTTTTTCTTCGGGTTGACAGGTTGTGATCAACAGGGAACTCCCTCCCACATACAGAAAATTCCAGGCCACGCCCAACAGCAGCAGCGCCCACCAGAAATGGGACAGGGATTGTCCGGAGAGGGCGACGGCGTTGCAGCCGAACATCAGCGCCACCCCGACGAGCAGAATCCGGGATACCCCGAAACGGTGAATCAGGGAGCCGGTGAAAAACGAGGGGACAAACATGCCCAGCACATGCCATTCCAGCACGAAGGCCGCATCGTCGAACGGCAGGTGACAGGATTGCATCACCAGCGGGGTGGCGGACATCAGCAGATTCATCACCCCGTAGCCGGTGGTGGCGGCCAGCACCGCCACCAGATAAACGGGTCGGGTCAGGATGGGCCAGAAGGGGCCGGTTGGGGTTTTGGGTGTGGTGGAGGGCGTGGGGGGTGGAGGATGCAGACGCCCCAGCACGCCCCAGGCCAACAGGGTGAACAGGGTCAGGGAGCCGTAGGAGGCCACGAACAGGGGTTCCAGGAGATCCCGGGTCCATTTGCCCAGTTCCGGTCCGGCGACTCCTCCCAGAATGCCTCCGGCCAGAGTCAGGGAGATGGCGCGGCTTTGCCACTCCGGGTGGACGGCATCGGCGGCGGCGAAGCGGTATTGCTGTCCGAAGGCGTTGTAGAAACCGCTCATCAGGCTGCCCAGACACAACAGGAGAAAATCCTGACGGATCGATCCGGCCAGCGCCAGCAATCCGCCACCCAGGCCCAATACCGCCCCCAGCCTGAACCCCGCCCGTCGCCCGTGTCGCTGCATGAAAAACGAGGCCGGCAGGGTGGCCAGGGCCGACCCGGCGACAAACGCCGCCACCGGCAGGGTGGCCAGGGATTTGTCGCGGGCCAGGGCCAGCCCTTGCAGACCATTGATGGCGATGAGGGTGACATTGTTGAGGGTCAACAGACCCTGGGCCAGGGCCAGCACCACGAGGTTGGGTTGGATGGTCATGGGGATGGGTTGGAACACTTTCGGATGCGGGGTGGTGGCCACCGGGTTTGGGAGCCTTTGGGGGGACCATAACGGAAATCACTGGACCTTGTCACCATTCCTTGGCATCTACCTTTTTATGTACACAGTGGGTCCACCAACCAGACGGGAGGGCGGGCAGGATGCTCCATGACGACCTTGACAGCGGGCCGGATGAGTACGACTCCTTGTGGAAGGAGATCCTGAAAGGCTATTTCCGCGAGTTTCTGGCCTTTTTTCTGCCCATCGCCCACGATGGCATCGACTGGTCCCGGGGGCATGAGTTTCTGGATCAGGAGCCCTTTTGCCGTGGTCACCTGGGCCCACTTGAGCGCCAGACAGACCCGCAAACGTCCGCACGAGCGATATCTGCAAAAGACCCGCATCACCCGGAGTCTGTATCGACGCGGTTTCAGCCGCCAGGAGGTGATCGACCTGTTCCGGTTTATCGATTGGGTGCTGCGTCTGCCCTCAGAGATTGATGAACGGTTTAAAATCGAAACCATGGCCTTCGAGGAGCGCGAGGAAATGCCTTACATCACGAGTGTGGAGCGGAGTGGAAGAGAGCAGGGGTTCCGGGAGGGGGTTTTGTTTGGCGAGCAAAGAGGGATCCAGCTTGGCGAGCAAAGAGGGATCCAGCTTGGCGAGCAGAGAGGGATCCAGCTTGGCGAGCAGAGGGGCGAGCAGAGAGGGGAACAACGCGGTGAACGGAACCGGGCCGTGCAAACCCTGCTGCGTCTGTTGACCCGGCGGTTCGGACCGTTGTCCGGGGAGCTGGATGAAAAAATTCGGGGTGCGGAGCTGCCGGAGCTGGAGCTTTGGACCGACCGGCTGTTGGAGGTCGCTTCGGTGGAGGCGGTGTTCGCGGACTCCTGAAAAGGCGAGAAGATCACTCGAAGGCCTGTTGAATCTCCAGGAAATGCTGGACGTTTTCCAAGAACAGATCCACCAGTCGGGGATCGAAGTGGGTGCCCCGATCCTTTCGGATCTGTTCCAGGGCTTTTTCCACGCTCCAGGCGGGTTTGTAGGTGCGTTTGTGGGTCAGGGCGTCGAACACGTCGATCAAGGAGGTGATCCGGGCGAAGATGTGGATCTGTTCTCCGGCCAATCGATGGGGATAGCCGGTGCCGTCCCATTTTTCGTGGTGCTGGGCGCAGATGAGGGCGCCGGTTTGAATGATCTCCTGATCCGTGGTTCCGAGCACCTGCTGACCGATCTGTGTGTGGGAACGCATGATGGCCCACTCTTCATCCGTCAAGGGTCCGGCCTTGTTGAGAATGGCGTCCGGAATGCCGATTTTCCCCAGATCGTGCATGGGCGAGGCCATGCGCAACAGTTCGCATGCGTCGTGGGAGAGTCCCGCCAGTTGGGCCAGCAGGCGTGAATTCTCCGCCACGCGCCGCACATGTTGACCCGCCTCCCCGGATCGGGTTTCGATCACCTCCCCCAGGGTGAAGGTCACATCTTTTTGGGTCTTGACGATCTCCCGATGGAGCAGCAACTGCTCGAAGGCGGTGGCGATGTTGGCGCTGAAGACATCGATCAGGTCGATATCCACCTCGTTCAAGCGGCGGTGGGCATCCAGATAGATCAGGTTTTCCATGCCGTTGCGGGCGTGGAAATAGCCGATGAATTCGTGATCCGTGAACTGGTGGGTTTGTTCCCGCAAGGCCCGCCATGTCAGCCCCACCACCGACGAGGAGAGTACCTCGTCCACCGCCTGTCCCAAGAGTCCGGCGTATACCCCCGAGGCGGCGTGAATCCGGATCATGCCATGTTTCACGGCGGCGGCGAAGGCGTCGGGAGTGGGGGCGGTGGGTTCCGGATTGAGCAGTTGTCCGAACTGGGTGAGAATCGACTGGGCCAATTGGCTGACCGAATGAAATTCATACAGATTCCGGGATGCGGCGATGATACGGCGCAGTCCTTGGCGGGTGGAGTCGATGGTGTTCAGCAGCTTGAAGGTGCGCAGTCCGGCGGTGACGGCGGTGATCAGACCTTGATGGCTTAAATTGACCTTGTCCTTGTAATCGTTGATGTCATACGCGGCGATCACTTCGGCTTCCGGGGCGAGGCCGGGTTGACCGGTGCGCAGAATGATCCGCAACCAGGGATTGTTCAAGGTTTGGCGGATGTAACGGACCACCTCCAGCCCTTCCCGATCGCTTTCCATCACCACGTCGAGCAGAATCACCGCGGTATCCGGATGTTGTTGCAGCAGTTGCCGGGCGTCTGCGCCGGAGTAGCCGTGGATGAAACTCATGGGCCGTCCATCGAACACCAGATCCTTGAGTACCAGACGGGTCAGGGGATGCAGATCCGGATCGTCGTCGATCACCATGATTTTCCAGGCCCCGTCCGGATGAATCGGGACTCGGGGCGAAAGGGGCGCAAGGGGATCGGTCCGGGGGGTCGGAAACAGCAGATCCGATGGGCGGGGTGGAATGGGCATGGGGTGAGCACTCCTGGTCAGGCTGGGAATTGGATCCGGAAATCCGTGCCTTGTTCCGGCGCGCTTTTGGCTTCGATGGTGCCATCGAGTCGCTGTGTCACCAGATTGTAGACGATATGCATGCCAAGTCCACTGCCGCCTTGATTGCGGTTGGTGGTGAAGAAGGGCTCGTAGATCTGTTTGAGGGTGGCAGCCTCCATGCCCCGGCCATTGTCCCGGTAGCGCAGAAAGACGGTTTTGTCGTCGGTGCGGCCCGCCTGAATGGTGATCTCTCCTTCCGCGTCGGGGGCAAAGGCGTGGGTGAGGGAGTTGAGGATGAAATTGGCCACGATCTGGGAAATGGCCCCCGGAAAACTGTGCAAGACCAGATCCGGCTGGCAATCCACCGTGACCCGGTGCCGGGTGTTTTTGAGTTTGGGGCGCAGGGTGAAGACGGTCTCTTCCAGGTACTCCTGAAGATCGAAGCGGCGTTTTTCCTGACTGGTCTGGTCTACCGCCACCTGTTTGAAACTCAGGATCAGGTCCGAAGCCCGTTTCAGGTTGGCCTTGATCAGCCGGGTGGCTTCGCTGACATTTTCCAAGAAGCGGTCGAGATCCTCGCGGCGGGTCTGGCCCTGCTGATAGATGGCGAGAAATTTGACCATTTCGCTTTCCAGGAAGGTCACCGCCGTGAAACTGGTGCCCACCGGGGTTTTGATCTCGTGGGAGATGCCGGCCACCAGTCCCCCCAGGGCGGCCAGGCGTTCCGACTGGATCAACTGGTTTTGGGTGTTTTTCAAGGTGGTGAGGTGGTCGTGCAGTTCCGCGGTGCGTTCCCGCACTTTTTCTTCCAGGAAGCTGTTCTGATATTGCAGGGACTCTTCCAGGTTTTTGCGTTCGATCATGCTGCCCAGGGTATGGCACATGGCCATCAGCAGGCTTGCCTCTTCCGGGGAATGGGTTTGACCGGGACTCAAGTACAAAGTCAGGATTCCCAGAAGCCTTTCCCCGGAAACGATGGGCGCCACGTAGTGGCCATGGGGTTCCATGTGGGGCAGGGTAATGTCGTGGCGGTGGTCCACGCAGTCGGCATGCAACAGGGTGCGGCTCTGGGCCACCCGACCGCATAGACAATGACCATGGGGCACCTCGCGGCATAAGGTCAGCAGGGAGTCGTCGAGTCCGGTGTGGGCGGTCAGGCGCAGGGTCTGTTTGCCCGGCTGATCGAGAAAGATCGCCCCTTTGGCCTGAATGGCCAGCCAGGGTATCGACAGAATCAGGGTCAGGGCCTGTTCGAGCTGCTCTTGCAGCGGAATGTGACGGTAGGAGATTTCGTGCAGACCGTTGAGAATCCGTTGATAGGTCAGATAGTCCCGGGCCTGCTGTTCGGCGCGGATCCGTTCCGAGATGTCCCGGAACACCACCACCGCTCCGAGAATGGTGTTCTGGTCGATGATCGGGGTGGAGGTGTATTCCACCGGGAACGAGGTGCCATCCTGACGCCAGAAGAGTTCATCCCGGACCTGTTGGGTTTCGCCCCGCCGGATCGCGGCGAAGACCCGGCATGCGGCCCGGGGATAGGGGGTGTGGTCGGCGCAGGTGTGATGCACCAGATCGTGCAGGGAACGTCCGATGATGGCTTCGGGTTCCCAGCCGATCATGCGGGCGGCGGCGGGATTGATGAAGGTGGTGAGTCCCGCGGTGTCCAGGCCGTAGATCCCTTCCCCGGCGGCTTCCAGCAGGAGGGCGTTGTGGGTGCTGATGCGTTGCAGATCCGCCTGGGCGGTTTTGCGTTCGTTGAGTTCCCGGGTGATGGACTCCTGGGCCATGGCCATGGCGTCGGCCACGGCGCTCACCTCGTCCCGGTCCTTGTCCCGGGCGGTGTCCAGGGCTTCCCGGATGGCGGGGGTGAGATCGAATCCTTTGGAAAACTCCTGCGCCACCCAACCCAGCGTATTGATGCGTCGGGTGATCTGGATCATCCAGGCTCCGAGGGTTTTCCAGAAGAGTCCGGAGATCAGGGCGAACAGGGTCGCGCTGGCCAGCAGGATATCCGCCACCGAAAACAGAGGCGAGGCGTGATGGCGGATCACCAGTCGGGGGGAGTCGGGTTTGCCATTGGGTTCCCAGGGCAGGGAAAGCTGGTCGAGGCGCTGGTTGCCCTGCCAGAAGGTGCCGTCCCGCAGGGTTTCCGGATCGACGAGGATGCTGCCCAGGGAACTGGCCACCACCCGGTTGTCGTGCAGCAGGAACAAGTCGGTGTAAGGCAGGGTGCTGCGGAAGAGCAGACCGTTTTCGATGGGCACCAAGACGATCAGTTCTCCTTGTCCGAAGGGGCCGAGCCACAGGGACAAGGCCACCCAGCGATGCAGGATGCCGGTGGCCGGAGAGACGAACCAGCCGTGTTCGCCGGAGCGGTCGAAGGCGTGGGGCGGGTCCAGGGACTGGTTGGTGTGGGTGAAGATCACCCGCCGGCTGCCGTCGGTGACGATGACCCCTGAAAACAAGGAGATGGACTCTTGCTGCAAGGCGGTGCGCAGCAACTCCCACGGGGGGGCCTGGGAGGTGAACAGATTGAGCATTTCGATGCGGTTGTGCAGGTGGATGGCCTGTTCCTGCCACTCCTGATCCATCAGGTTCATTTTTTCCGCGTGGAAACGTTCCAGGGTGGTCAGCACCTGACGGGCGGCCCGGTTCATGGCGGCGTGTTGGACCCACAAGGCCAGTACGGCGATCAGGGCGACCAGCAGCAAGGTGATGATCGTGACCCGTCGCACCGCCTGATGGGACAGGGTTTCCTTCCTCGCCCGTGGTGGCAAAGGGAGCGTCACTCCTTGCGGCCCGCCCACCGGTCGTTGATGAGATTCTCCATCCGAATGGATGGGGCTTCGGGGGTGCTGGCGTGGAAGAAGCGGTTGGTTTCCTGGATCTGCCGGTTGGAGAAGGCGCCATCCTTGCTGAAGAGACGGGGATATTTTCTCAAGCAGAGCAGAAGCTGGGCCCGTTCGTCCGGGTGGATGACGTTCAGGCGGTCGGTCAGCTCTTCCGGGGAGTGTTCGGCGATCCAGCGCAAGGCGCGGCCCAGGGCCTTGACCAGTCGTCTGACCTTTTCCGGGTCATTGGCCACCACATCGGGTCGGGTGGCCAGGGCGGCGTGGAGAACCTGGGCTCCGGGAATATGGGCGGTGGTTTGGGGTTCGGCGAGATTGACGAGAAAAAACACCTTGCCTTCGGTCAGCATGGTGGAGGCGAAGGGCTCTTCGGCGACGATGGCGTCCACCTGACCGGAATCCAGCATGGTGATGCGTTTGTTCCACTCCTGTCCGGTGGAGATCACCCGGGCATCCCGGGGTTGCAGCCCGTCGGAGCGCAGCAGCAGTTCCAGGAGTTGCTGGGCCACGGTTTTGGCGTTGACCGCGCTGGTGTGGACTCCGACGATGCGTCCTTTGAGATCGGCGATGCGGCGCACCTGGTTTTCCAGCGCCTTGCGCACGATCAGCACGAACTGGGGCACGTCGGAGACGGCGGCCACCCCCACCAGATCCCCCCCATGGGCCTTGAGGGACATGAGGGCCGGAAAACCCACCACCGTGAAATCGCTGTTGCGGGAGATCATTTCCTTGATGGCCAGTCCGCCGCCATCGACGTGTTTCAAGGAGACCTCCAACCCTTCCTCCCGGTCGGCGCCGATCAGGGGCATGAGGTCGATGGGCAGATAGGAGAGATTGCGGGGACCAACGACACTCACCACGGTTTTCATGGAGGGGATATCGTGGGGGCCGCCGTGGGCCGGGGCGGCGATCAGCAGCCACAACAGCAACGCAGGAAACATCCAGTCGCGCCGGAAAGGGGTCATGGGTGGGTCTCGCAGTTTTCCAGGGGTGTTATCATGTTGTCATATATTAGCGCAAATGCTCCCCACCGTCCACGCGAATCAATTCACCGGTGATGAAGTCGTGTCGGATCAGAAACAGGAGCGCGGCAACGATGTCGTCGGGGCTGCCGACCCGGCCCGCCGGCGTGGCGGCGCCGATGGTCTTGAAGCGTTCCGGGGAGTCTCCCGGGGCCGGCAGAATCGGACCCGGGCCGATGGCGTTGACCCGGATGGCGGGAGCCAGTTCCAGGGCGGCCTGACGGGTCAGGGTCCAGAGGGCGGATTTGGCTGCCGAATAGGCGGCGTAATCGGCGCGGGGCTGGTGGGCGTGACGGTCGATGATCTGGATGATCTGGCCGGTTTGTCCCGGGGGCAGACGTTGGGCGAAATCCCGGGTCAGCAGAAACGGGGCGGTGAGATTGATGGCCAGATGACGGTTCCATTGACCGACGGTAGTGTGACGGACGGATCCCCGCTCGAAAATGGCGGCATTGTTGACCAGCAGGGTGACGGGTTTCCCGAAAGCCGCCTCGGCCCGCTGGATCAGGGTTTCGGTCTGTCCGCTGTCCGCCAGATCGGCCTGGAGGGTATGGGCGGTGCCGCCCTGGGCGATGATGGCGGCGGCCAACTCCCTGGCGGCGGCCTCCGAGCCGTGATGATGGATGGCGACCGTCATGCCTTCCCGGGCCAGGGCGCGGACGCAGGCCGCTCCGAGGCGGCGGGCGCCTCCGGTGACCAGCGCGGTGGTGGAATGGCAAGGCATGGGACTCTCCCTTTTTTGCCGGATCATGAAACCGTTCCGGCCAATGGTGTCGATGGGAACCGGTTTGTTATCCGGGGTTGCCGGCCGGCTGTCAAGAGGTCGGATGGTGCAACTTTTCTTGCGGGGGCAACTTTTTGGACAGTCGGACAGCGTGTTGAAAAACAGGTCTTTTTTTGCGGATGTTCGGTGTGGGCCCCGGAAGGTGTCGGTTTTCGGGCAGAAGGCGCTACCGGTGCGGGGATGAGGATTGGATTGATTTCTTGGGGGGTTGCAAGATCGTTACTTATTGGTATGATAATTGCAATTTTTCTTTGCAAATGTTTCGTAAATGTCTTTCTCGTGAATGGTCGAGAATCTGAAACCATACAGTGGGTATACGGTATTGGCATTCATGCACAAGGAATTAAGACGATGAGACTCCAGGAACGGGCTTTGCGGACCCATGACGAGGGTCGGGTGGTACGGTTCGTTCCTCCTGCCGAGTTCAGGCGGGAGGCGAGCGTGTGGATGACGGATGTGAGCGATCAACTGGAACTGGTGAAACGTCGGGGAGGTGATGCGGTTTTGACGGATCACATTTCCCGCTCCATGGGAGAGTTTCGCCGCATGGCCGCTCTGCGGGGATTGAACGAAGTGGCCGAACTGGCCGGGAGCGTCTCCCGAGCCTTGGAACACACCCCATCCAAAAACGAAACCGCCCGTTCGGTGGTGGCCTTGTCTTTGGCGGCGGTGAGTCAGATCCAGTGGCTGCTCAACCCTTCGGTGGAAGGGGCGGGACGGAATGCCCGGCGCATCGTCCAGGGCCTGCTGCAACAGTGGTGATTTTTTTCGTTGTTTGTGAACAATCAAAGGCAAGGTTCATGCTCCGGAACTTGGTGCTTCACGGACAATAGGGACAGATTATACATACCATATTTATAATGGTATTGGAATTGAGTTGCATTATGGTTTATCGTGACCTTCACGCCATGGTGCAATGGACCCTTTCCCGGGCTGTTGGCCGTGCGCTTTCGGTAAGTCTTGCGTACCGTCCCTCGATCTTCAACCCCCCGGAGAAATGGTCATGAATAAACCGTATCTTTCCGCCGCCAACGGTCATCCCATCGCCGACAATCAGAATACCGTCACGGCGGGCCGGCGCGGTCCCGCCTTGCTTCAGGACTGGTGGCTGATTGAAAAGCTGGCCCATTTCGTGCGCGAACGCATCCCGGAACGGGTGGTCCATGCCAAAGGGTCCGGAGCCTTCGGAACCTTGACCATCACCCATGACATTACCCGTTTCAGCAAGGCTGCGGTTTTTGCCAGCGTCGGCAAGCAGACTCCCGCCTTTTTGCGTTTTTCCACGGTGGCCGGAGAACGGGGAGCCGCTGACGCCGAACGGGATGTGCGGGGATTTGCCCTGAAGTTTTATACCGACGAGGGCAACTGGGATGTGGTGGGCAACAACACTCCGGTCTTTTTCATCCGGGATCCGTTGAAATTCCCAGACTTCATCCACAGCCAAAAACGTGACCCCAAAACCAATCTGCGCTCCAACGTGGCCGCCTGGGATTTTTGGACCCGTCATCCCGAAGCGCTGCATCAGGTGACGATTCTGATGTCGGATCGGGGGATCCCGCAGAATTTTCGTCACATTCATGGATTTGGAAGTCATACCTACAGCTTTATCAATGCCGCCAACGAGCGGTTCTGGGTCAAATTCCACTTCAAGTCCATGCAAGGGATCGCCAACTGGACCGATGCAGAGGCGGCCCAGGTGGTGGCCAACGATCGGGAATCGGCGCAACGGGATCTGTTCGAGGCCATCGCCCGGGGGGATTATCCCAGGTGGCGTTTTTGCGTGCAGGTGATGCCCGAAGCCGAGGCGCTCACCTATCGCATCAATCCGTTTGACCTGACCAAAGTCTGGCCCCACGCGGATTATCCTTTGATCGAGGTGGGCATCCTCGAACTGAACCGCAACCCGGAAAACTATTTCGCCGATGTGGAGCAGGTGGCCTTCAGTCCGGCCAATCTGGCTCCAGGCATCGCCGCCTCCCCGGACCGCATGCTGCAGGGACGACTGTTTTCCTATGGTGATGCCCACCGCTATCGCCTGGGAATCAACCATCATCAAATTCCGGTCAACGCTCCCCGCTGTCCGTTTGCCCGGGTGTTCCATCGGGACGGGGCCGGACGGGTGGATGGCAATCTGGGGGATATGGTGAACCATCAACCCAACCGGTTCGGGGCGTTTCCCGAAGCCCCCGAAGCCGCCGAACCGCCGCTCCCCCTGTCCGGAGACGCGGACCGATACAATCATCGCGAGGACGCGGATTATTACAGTCAGGCCGGCGCGCTGTTCCGGTTGATGCTCCCGGCGCAACAACAGGCCTTGTGCGGCAATATCGCGCGTCACATCCGGGGCGTGCCCCAGGAGATCGTGGATCAGGCGTTGGAGATGTTCCGGCAGGCGGATCCCGACTATGCCGCCGGGGTGGCCGAGGCGATCCGGAGCTTGTGACACCCGTCGATCGATGATGGCAAACCCGGGAGGATCTGGAGGATTTCTCTTCCAGACCCTCCCCCCTCCCCGGTTTCCAGAGCTTCCGGGGTTGGGTCCGAGCAAATTGGTATTCAATCTGCATAATTTTTTCCAGGGTTAACGCCAAAGGCCATCGCGCCCGGGAACGAACACGAAAACCATGGAAAAAATTCAAACCATCGAGGCGCTGGCCGAAACGGTCGCCGCCCTCAAGCGTGCGGGTAAGCGGGTGGTCCACTGTCATGGCTGCTTCGACCTGCTGCACATCGGTCATTTGCGTCATTTTCAGCAGGCCCGCGCCCTGGGGGATGCGTTGATCGTCACCTTGACCCCGGATCGCTTCGTGGACAAGGGGGCCAACCGTCCCGCCTTTCCGGAAGCCCTGCGGGCCGAGGCCCTCTCCGCGTTGGCCTGCGTGGATTACGTGGCCATCAACGCCTGGCCCACCGCCGTGGAAACCTTGCATCTTTTGCAACCGGCTTACTACGTCAAGGGGGTGGAGTTCCGCGATACCGGCGAGGATTTTACCGGTAAAATGGGCGTCGAGGCGGAGGTGGCCCGCTCCCTCGGGGTGGAACTGCGTTTCACCGGGGATATCGTTTTCAGTTCCACGACGTTGATCAATCGCCATTTGTCCAGTTTTTCCGAGGATGTGCGCAACTATCTGCAATTGTTCCGGGGACGCTTCTCCCTGGACACGGTGCTCGGGGTGCTGGACCGGATGCGGGATCTCAAGGTGCTGGTGATCGGTGATGCCATCATCGACGATTATCATTATGTCACCGCCATCGGCAAATCCTCGAAGGATCCGATCCTCGCCTTGAAACACATCTCCAGCGACCAGTTCGCCGGGGGAACCGTGGCCATCGCCAATCAGGTGGCCTGTTTCGCCGGAGAGGTGGAACTGCTCACGGTGCTGGGCACCCAGGAGAGCCACGAACCTTTTTTGCGCGGTTGTCTGGCCAAGAATCTCACGCCCCGATTTTTCATGCATCCGGGGGTGCCCACCCTGGTCAAGCGGCGTTTTCTGGAAAGTTACGCCCTGACCAAACTGTTCGAGGTGTATGTCGAAGGGGATGCCCCGCTGCCCCATCCGGTGGAAGCCGACATGCGTGCTTGGCTGGCGGGAAATCTCTCCCGGTTCGATCTGGTGATCGTGGCTGATTACGGCCATGGCGCCATCACCGCACCGTTGGTGGCGGATCTGGTGGCCTCCCGGGCCTATCTGGCGGTCAACACCCAGGCCAACGCCGGCAATCGGGGCTATCATACCATTTCCCGTTACGAGCGGGCCGATTACGTCTGTCTGGCGGAGCCTGAGGTGCGACTGGAACGCCGCTGCATCTCCGGAGAGATCCATCCCCTGGTCTCCGAGGTGGCCAACTCCCTCCACTGTCGTAAAATTTCCGTCACCCGTGGCAAACACGGCTCCATCGTGGGGGACGCCTCCGGGGAGAGCGTGGATGTGCCGGCGTTTGTCTTCAACGCGGTGGATCGGGTTGGGGCCGGAGACGCCTATCTCTCCGTCACCGCACCCGCCGCCTTCCTCGACGCCCCTAACGAGGTGATCGGCCTGATCGGCAACGCCTTGGGATCCATGGCCGTGGAGATCATCGGCAATCAGCGGGCCGTGGATGCGCTGGCGCTGAAAAAACATATCACGTCGATCTTGAAGTGAGGGGAGAGGGGGGTTGCGTTTCTGAAAGTGGGATTGTTTGGGCTGGTTGGTATCGTTTTTCTGATCGCGTCTGAGATTGTTTGAGAGTCTGAAAAAAGACTTATCCGTTTATGATTCTTTCGTCACAGCCGTTCTCAGCGTTTCCACCTGCGTCACCAACTCCCGCACCTGCGTCAAGATTGTTTGGTAGTCGAGATCAGCGCCCAGTTCATCGAAGGATTCGTATCGGAACTGGACGGCAAATGGGGACAGTTCGGCGAGATCCCACAACGCCTCCACATCGATGCCGTTTTGTTCCAGCGACACGATCAGGGAACGCAGACTGTGGGTTTTGGGCGGTTCGTGGCCCAGGATCGCCAGCCATGCCTTGAGAGTCTTTTCCACCGCCTGTTGGGCGTGAAAACCGAACGCTTCTTCCGGAGCATGGGCCACGGATGACAGAATTTCAAGCACCTGGAGATCCTTGCCCGCCATGGTCATCAGGATGCGGGCGGTTTCAAGGTCGCGCATACAACACCCGGCCTTCCTTCAACGCCTTGTGAACCAGATGATGGGTCGCATGTCTGAAGCGTTCGATCTCCTCCCGGCTGTAGACCAGAATGTCCGTGGCTGCGGGAAACCGTCCCATGGCCCGTTCCAGTCGTGCCATCTCCCGGAAGCGGCTGCGCGTCGGCCCGAACGGCTCTGACTCCACCACCAGCAGATCCAGGTCGGAATCGTCCCGCCCCTCGCCTCGGGCATGAGATCCGAAGAGAATCACCTGTTCCGGGTCCGCCGCCTCGACGAGGATCCGGGTCGCCTCTGTCAACAAGATCTGAGTCACCTGGGTCATGATGGCCCTCCCTTCGATCGGATCGTGGGACCGACTCACGCCCCCGCCACCACCTTGGCGATGCGTTTGGCGTGGTAAAAAATGCGCTTGAAATTTTCGTAAAGATCCATTTGCAGGGTATAGAGGGTAAAATCTGCCGCTCCGCTGCGCAGGACCCGCATCTGTTCCAGGCGGTTTTGGGTGTCCATGGTGGAAATCGACTCCTTGCGGGCCATCACCTCACGGGCCAACGTGGGATCGTCGGTCAAAAAGGCGTCGGCGGCCTGACGGAACGCCGCCCGCACGGCGTGATGATAGTCGGTGAGAGCGGTGCGGATTTCGGGGGGGAAGTCGGGTCGCTGGTCGAGGCGGGTTTCGGTGAGGTGGCCCAGATTGTTTTCGATGATGTCGCCGATGGCTTCTAGTTCATTGGCCACGGTCATGGCGGCCATGAGTTCGCCGGCGGCCTGGGGCGTAAGGTTGGCGCCGCCGATTCCCGCCAGATAGCGGGTGACGGCCCGGTGGATTTCGTCCACCCGGTCATCCATCTTGCGCATGCGGGCGATCACCTGGGGATCGGCGGTGAAAAGCGCCTCGGGTACCAAGGTGAGCATCTCTTCGACCATGGCGGCGATCAGTCCCACCTCGCGACGGGCCATGGCCAAAGCCAGGGTGGGGGTGTCCAGGAGATCGTCATCCAGGTAGCGGGGCCAGTAGCGTTCGGTGAAGTCCAGTTCTTGCACCTCGGTTCCGTAGGGATCCGGCAGCAGACGATGGGCCAGATCTGTCAGGGGGCGCAGCAGGGGCAGTCCCGCCAGGGAGACCAGACCATTGAAAAACAGATGGAAAATCACCAATCTCCACCCGTCGGTCACCGGCAGCCAGTTCAGCGCCGCACCGGCCTGGGGCAGCCACCAAGCCACCAGCAGCACCCCTGTGCCCTGAAAGATCAAATGAGCCATGAACAGCCGTTTGATCTGGGCGCTTTGTTCCTGGAGCAGCGCGGAGAAGGGCAGGGCGGCGCCGAGATTGGCGGCCAGGCTCATGGCCAGGGCGGCGGGCAGGGACAGGAGTCCGGATCCGGTCAAGACCAGCAGCAGTCCGATCACGGCGTGGGAGGAACCCAGTATGGTCGCGGCCACCAGGGTCGCGACCAGGGGAATCCAGGGATGGGTCAGGAGCGCCCCCAGGAACGAGGCGTGACGCATGGTCTCTTCCAGCGTGGCGAGCCCCAGAAAAAGCAGTCCCACCCCGAGCAACAGATGGCCGATGAAACGCAGTTCCGCACGGGTGGTGGCGTACAGCAGCATCGGTCCCACCGCCAGGGGCAGGACCGCCAGATAAGACGGAATCGCGGCCAGCAACAGCACCAGCAGGGAGGTCCCCGCCAGACTGCCCAAAAGCAGCAGCAGGGTCTGTCGACAGGCCAGTAGATTGCTGGCGGCCAGGGTTCCCAGCAGTTCCAGGATGGTCCGGTTGGACAGCAGCAGCGCACCGGCGCCACTGCCGGCCAGCCAGCCCCGCAGATCGAAAGAGTCGATGGCCCCGAGCCGTTTGGTGATGGACTCCCCGTGGAGGTTGGAAAGGGCGAACAGGGTTTTTTCCAGCCCGTACAGGTAGAGGGTCGCGCCGGTGATCCCCTGGGCGATGGCGGGCCAGGAGGCGCTCATGGGGGATCGGACTCCCGACCCCCGGTGGACAGATCCAGGGCGGCGGCCAGCAGGCGTTGGGTATAGGGATGACGGGGGGAGTCGAACAGTTCACGGGTGGGACCGGACTCCACCACCCGACCGTTTTGCATCACCATCACCTCGTGGGCCATGGCCCGGATCACCCGCAGATCGTGGGAGATGAACAGATAGGCCAAACCGTGATCCTGTTGCAGTTTTTTCAGCAGTTTCAGGATTTGGGCCTGCACCGACAGATCCAGGGCGCTGGTGGGTTCGTCGAGTACCAGCAGTTCGGGCTTGAGGATCATGGCCCGGGCAATGGCGATGCGCTGTCTTTGACCCCCGGAAAATTGATGGGGATAACGGTCCAGGGTATCGGTATCCAGTCCCACCTCGGCGAGAATCTCCTGGACCCGGGCCCGTCGTTGCGCCGGATCGGGTTCCAGACCGTGGATGAGCAATCCCTCTTCGAGGATTTCGCCGATGGTCAGGCGGGGCGAAAGCGAGGAGAAGGGATCCTGAAATACCACCTGCATGCGGCGGCGGCGCAGACGTTGGGTGTTGCGGTCTCCGGAGCGCAGATCCAGGTCCGAGAAGCGGATCTCTCCCTGGCTGCTGTTGAGCTGCAAGATCGCCTCACCCAGAGTGGTCTTGCCGCTGCCGGACTCTCCCACCACCCCCAGGGTTTCCCCTTTGCGCAACTGGAACGACACCTCGTCCACCGCCTTGATCCAGCCCACGGTCCGCTTGAACAGCCCCCGCTTGATGGGAAAATGACAGCGCAGGTTGTTGGCGGTCAACAGCACCGGGGCGTTGGCGGGGCGGCGGGGGGGATGGGTGTCCGGTAGGGCCGCCAGCAGGGTGCGGGTGTAGGGGTGGCGCGGGTTGCTGAACAGGGTCTGGGTGGGCGCGGTTTCCACGATTCGGCCCTGACGCATCACATAGACCCGATCGGCGCATTTGCGCACCATGGGGAGGTCATGGGTGATCAGCAGCATGGCCATGTTGAGTTCCCGGCGCAGCCGGGTGAGCAGTTCGAGGATTTGCGCCTGGATGGTGACATCCAGGGCGGTGGTGGGTTCGTCGGCGATCAGCAGGGAGGGGTGACGCGCCAGGGCCATGGCGATCAACACCCGTTGCCGTTGTCCCCCGGAAAGCTGATGGGGAAAGGAGTCCAGCCGGGATTCGGGATCCGGAATCCCGGTCCAGTCGAGGAGTTCGGCGGCTCGGTGGCGCAGGGAGCGGGGATCGACGCTGGGATCTTGCTGGAGGGCTTCGATCAGTTGACGTCCGATGGGATAGACCGGATTCAAGGCGGTCATGGGTTCCTGGAACACCATGGCCATTTCCGCGCCCCGCAGTTTGCGCAGGGGTTCCGGATCCAAGGTGGTGGTCTGGCGTCCCCGGTAATAGATGCCTTCGGCGGTGACGATGGCCGAAGGGGGGAGCAGACGCAGCAAGGAGAGGGCCGCGACGCTTTTGCCGCTGCCGGACTCCCCCACCAGGGCCACGGTTTCGCCGGGGGCGATGAAAAAGGAGATGCCCTGGACCGCGTCCACGGTCCCCATTTCCCCCTGAAAGCGTACCCAGAGGTTTTCCACCGACAGCAGGGGTTTGAGGGGGGTGGGGGCGTTCATTCCTTGCGGGGATCCATGGCGTCGCGCAGTGCCTCGCCGATGAAGTTGAGCAACAGCAGCATCACCACCAGGGTGACGAAGGCGGAAAGCGACAGCCACCAGGCTTCGATGTTGCCTTTGCCCTGGCGGAGTAGTTCTCCCAGACTCGGGGTGGTGGGGGGTACCCCCAGGCCCAGAAAGTCCAGGCTGGTCAAGGCGAGGATCGCCCCGGAGACCCGGAACGGCAGAAAGGTGATCACCGGGGTCATGGCGTTGGGCAGCAGATGGCGAAACATGATGGACCGATCCGACGCCCCCATGGCCCGAGCCGCCTTGACGTAGACCAGATTGCGGGCCCGCAGGAACTCGGCGCGCACGTAGTCGGCGAGGCTCATCCAGCCGAAGAGGGACAACAGGATCAGCAACAGCGGGATGCCGGGATTGAAGATGCCGGCGAAGATGATCAGCAGATACAGTTCCGGCATGCTGCCCCAGATCTCCATGAAGCGTTGCAGCCACAGGTCCACCCGTCCGCCGAAGTAGCCCTGGATGGCACCGGCCACGATGCCCACCGCCACCCCGACGAGGGTGAGGCTCAAGGCGAACAGCACCGACAGTCGAAAGCCGTAGATGAGGCGTGCCAGCACGTCGCGGGCGCGATCGTCGGTGCCGAGCAGATGGCCGTCGCCGGGCCGGGCCGGGGCTGGGCGGGTGGCGTGCAGATCGATGGTGGCATAGCCGTGGGGATTGGGGGGAAAGATTACCCAGTTGTTGCCCTTGCGGAGATTTTTGAGGATTTCCGGATCTTTGTAGTCGGTTTCGGTGATGAATTCCCCGCCGAAGGTGGTTTCCGGATAGCTGGTGACCAGGGGAAAGTAGAAGCTCCCTTCGTAGCGGAGGATCAAAGGCTTGTCGTTGGAGATCACCTCGGCGCCCAGGGAGAGCAGGAACAGGATGGAAAAAATCCACAAGGAGACGCGGCCACGGGGATTGGCCTGGAAGCGGCGCCAGCGACGAAGCAGGAGCGGAGAGGGGTGAAGGAACCTCGGCATGGCTGAAGAGCATACCCGATCCTTCGGTTTTCGGCAAGGGTGGGGACCGGGGGTGGGAAAAGGGTGTTCCTGGCTTGGCCCGCAAGTTGCGAAACGCTGGATGGCGCGATGGAATTTTTTTGGGTGTGCCTTGTTGGGTGTGCGGCATGGGGTCGCGCGTTGGGATATTCGGGTTCGCGGACGAGCCCACTACTTAAGAAAAGAAAGAGGCGTGGCGCATGGAAGGTGTTCACGAGAGGTGGGAAGAGTTTCCCCGGGTCCGGACCGTCATGCCGCAAGGATCCGGGAGCGATGGGACGATGGCCGGGTGCGGCTGTGGCTTCGGGAGCGGCGCCGGTGTGGAGGACGAACCGATCTCCCCGCGGCCTCCTTTGTCCCCGTTGAACCTCGACACGGTTTTGACGGTGGAGGATTTGCGGCGTCTTTTGAAGATCGTCGCTTACAGTTGAGTGGTCCGTTTGGGGCCGTGATGGCGGGAATCCGGGTGGCGTGATGCGGATTGTGAACCGATTGTTGAACGATGTCTTGTTGCTGGAACTGCCTGTCATCGAAGAGGGGTCGGCCCGGCGGATGGTGTTGGACCGGGAGGCGTTGATCCGGGTGGGGATTGACGCCCCTTTTGTGCAGGACAACCATTCGCGTTCGGTTCGCAACGTATTGCGTGGTCTGCATTATCAAAGCCTTCATCCCCAGGGCAAGCTGGTGCGGGTGATCGAGGGGGGGATTTTTGACGTGATGGTGGATCTGCGTCGCGCTTCCGCCACCTTTGGCCAGTCGGCCTGGGTGACCCTCGCCGCCGGAACGGGTCAACTGCTCTGGATTCCGCCGGGATTCGCCCACGGCTTTCAGGTGTTGAGCGAGCGGGTGGATTTTTTGTACAGCGTCACCGACTACCGCTATCCGGAACACGAACGGATTCTGCTGTGGTCGGATCCCGCCCTGGCTATCCCCTGGCCCCTGAACGGCGCTTCCCCGATCCTTTCTGCCCGGGATCAGGCGGGCATCCCGTTCGCCGATACGGTGGGGTTGCTGGCAGGGTGGGGAGCGGTCTAGAGGAGGTTTGCTGTCTGTTTTCCTGCGGGTGGCGATCATCATCGAAGTGGGAGGCGGGGCTTGTGGCCATTATTGAGGGATTCAGAATTCAGAATTATCGAGCCTTGAGAAATATCTCCATGGGGCGGATCGGGACGGATCAGGATTTGAAGCAGGTTGCTCCTCTGACTCCTTTGACTGTTGTGATTGGAAAAAATGGAGCCGGAAAAAGTTCGATTTTTGATGCGTTGGGGTTTCTGGCCGACTGCATGGATACGGATATTGAAACCGCATGCAACGCCAGGGGACGAGGAGGGTTTGATAAACTCGTTTCTCACGAAACCAATGAAACCATTTCTTTTACGATTTATTATAGAGAATCAAAGAATGACAGGCCAATCACCTATGAGGTTTCGATTGGGAAGAGCCAAAAGGACGGCCTGCCGATCGTTTTATCAGAAAGATTGCGACAACGACGGAAGAACAATTCAAGCGGTCGTCCTCTTTCTTTTTTGAGATTGGAGAAAGGGAGTGGCAGTGTCTGGATCGGTGATGAGAGCCTGGAAGGCGATGAGTTTTCGGAAAAGCGAATTAAATTGTCTCCTGAAACCTTTGCTATCGTATCGCTTGCTGAACTCATTGAAGAAAATCCTCGTATCAGCAGATTCAAAGCCTTCATCAAGAGTTGGTATTTGAGTTATTTCACCCCTGATGCTGCGCGTCAGATTCCCCAGGCAGGAATACAGAAGCATTTGAATCTGCATGGTGACAATTTTAGCAATGTTGTTCAGTATTTGCATCGAAATCATCCCAATGTTTTGAAAAGAATCCTGGAGAAAATTTCTCAAAAAATTCCAGGCATTGGTACCGTTGCGCCTTATCGTGACAAGATTACCAATAACTTGTATTTATTGTTTCAGGATAAAGGTTTCTCTAAGCCGTTCACTCAGCAACAGATGTCTGATGGAACGCTGAAGATGTTTTGTTATCTTTTGTTGCTGGAAGATCCGTCTCCGCCGCCTTTCTTGTGTATCGAAGAGCCGGAAAATGGGTTGTATCATAAACTGTTGGAAATTCTGGCCCAGGAATTCAGAGATCATGCGACAGGGCGCAAGGGTGGATCGCAGATCTTTATCACGACACATCAACCCTATTTTGTGGATGCGCTCACTCCTGAAGAGGTCTGGGTTCTTGAAAAAATGGCGGATGGTTTTTCGTGTATTACCCGCGCCAGTGAAATCCGTTACATAAAAAGCATGGTGGAAGAAGGGCAACCCTTGGGATCCTTATGGTACAGCGATTATTTGGACGTGAGGTAGACCATGCACTTCGAGATCCTCGTGGAAGGACAAGCCGAACTGACGGTGCTGTCCATTCTGATGGCCCAAATTGTCGGTCCCTATCAGGAACCACATACCTGGAGGATTCATAAACATCGCGGCCTTGGCAAATTGCCCGACGCTTCCAGATCTCCGGTCAACCCGAAAGATGCGACCTTGCTGCATAATCTTCCGGAAAAATTGAGAGCCTATGGAAGGGATATGAGTGATGATGAAATGGTCGTTGTCCTGGTTGATCTGGATGATCGACCGGATTGTTATGCTTTCAAAAAAGAACTGGTCAATCTTTTATCGGCCTGCCCAAAACCGCCACCGTGTTTGTTCCGTATTGCCGTGGAAGAACTGGAGGCTTGGTTTTTGGGAGACGCTGCTGCCATTCGATCGGCTTTTCCTGGTGCCAGTCAGGCGGCGTTGGAATCCTATGTGCAAGATTCTCAGTGTGGAACCTGGGAAAAATTGGCCGAAGTCATCCATCCCGGTGGCATGGCGGCGTTGACCGCTTTGGGTGGCAGAATCGGCAAACGATCGCCCGTCGCGTTACAACAAAAACATCGATGGGCCAAAGAAATGGCCATGGAAATGGATGTCGAGCGGAATGTCTCGCCGAGTTTCCAATGTTTCCGGGATGGTTTGCGTGGGGTCTTTAAACCGCAATGAACCTGCTGAAGCGGGTTCTTGTCCAAACACACCAAAGCGCCGACCCGTCACCATCACGGGTCGGCGCTTTGCTTTGATTTATCCTTCGGGCAGGGCCAGTTTGCTGAAGTCGGCGATGCGGCTGAAGCTCTCCCGGATCGATCCCAGCAGCGCCAGACGGTTGCGGCGTATCGCCGTGTCCGGATCCATCACCAGCAGATCGTCGAAAAAGCGGTCGATGGGGGCGCGCAGCGTGGCGAGGGTCTCCAGGGTGGCGCCGTAACGCCGTTCGGCCAGCAGCGGGGTGGTGGTGGTCACGGCCTGGTTCAAGGCGGTGAACAGATCGGCTTCGGCGGGTTGATGCAGCCCTTGCGGATTGACCGGGGTGCCGGTGTCGGAGGACGGAGCCTTGCCCAGAATGTTGGCGATGCGCTTGTTGGCCGCCACCAGAGCGCCAAAGGCGTCGCTCTTTTTGAAAGCCTCCAGGGCCGCCACCCGGGCCGCCACGTCGGTCAGGTCGTCCAGACGCAACGCCTGCACCGCGTCGATCAGATCATGGGTGAAGTCGTGGCGCAAATGGACCTCCAGGCGGCCATGGATGAACTCCAGCACCGCCTCGCCGGTGGTGTGGGCATCCTGGTCCAGCACGCCCGGGGCGTAGGCCCCATGGGCCAGGATGAGAAGTTCCCGCAGGCCCAGGGTCAATCCCCCCCCGTCCAGAATCATCCGGATCACCCCCAACGCCGCCCGTCGCAGCCCGAAGGGATCCTTGGTGCCGGTGGGGGTCAGGCCGATGCCGAAACAGCCCACCAGCGTGTCCAACTTGTCCGCCAGCGACACCATCCGTCCCAAAGACGAACCGGGCAGGGCATCCCCGGCCCCTTGCGGGCGATAGTGTTCCTGAATGGCCAAAGCCACCCCCGCCTCCTCGCCGGCGTGACGGGCGTAATACCCTCCCATCACCCCCTGCAACTCCGGAAACTCTCCGACCATGCCGGTCACCAGATCGCATTTGGCCAGCAGCGCCGCCCGGGCCGCCTGGGGGGCGGAAGCCGGATCGAGACGGGTCGCCAGGGCTTCGGCCAGGATGGAGATTCGTTTTGCCTTGGCCCCCACCGTGCCCAGCCGGGCCTGAAACACCACCTTGTCCAAAGCGGGCAGACGTTCCGGCAGCGGCAGGCGTCGATCCTCCCGCCAGTAGAAGGCCGCATCCTCCAGACGGGCCTTGAGCACCCGTTCGTAACCCCGTACCAGCACCGCCGGATCCGGCGCCTCCAGGTTGGCCACCGCCACGAAACAGGGCTTCAAGCCTCCGTCCGGACCTTTGACCGGAAAATATTTCTGATGATACTTCATGGAGGTGGCCAGCACCTCCGGGGGGATCTCCAGATAGCCTGGATCGAAGCGACCGGTCATGGGGACCGGCCATTCGGTCAGTCCGGCGTTTTCGATCACCAATCCTTCGTCCAGCACCGCCGATCCCCCCTCCAGGGAGGAGAGCCGGGTCACCCCTTCCCGGATCACCTGCGCCCGTTCGTCCAGGGAGAGCATCACCCGGTTGGCCGCCAGGGTCGTCAGATACTCTTGCGCGTTTCGCACCGGAAACCGACCCGGCGCCATGAAACGGTGTCCACGGGTCTCGTGACCCCCGGAGACGCTCTCCGAGGCCCGGGCGGGCAGTTCCATCCCGTCCAGCAGGGCCACCATCCAGCGGATGGGACGCACGAAACGGGTCTGTCCGCTGCCCCAGCGCATGGACTTGGGCCAGGGAAAGGCCGCCAGCAGATCCGCCATCAGACCCGGCAGGATGGCCTGGGCGTCGCTGCCCGGGGTGCGCAGGGTGCAGGCCAGATAGGTTCCCTTGGGGGTTTCGAGCCGCTCCAGGGCCGCCACCGTGGTGCCGCAGGCGTGGGCAAACCCTTCGGTGGCCTTGGTGGGCCGACCCTCGGCATCGAAGGCCCGTTCCAGCGCCGGACCCTTGCGGGTCTCGGAGCGGTCCGCCTGACGTTGGGGAATCCCCTCCACCGCCAACGCCAGTCGTCGGGGGGTGGCGTGACACCATTTCAGGCGGGTGTCGGTGGTCGTCAATCCAGCCCCTTCCAGGGTGGTCATCATGGCCGTGCCGAAGTGACGAATCGCTTCGGTCAACATCCGCGACGGAATCTCTTCGCAGCCGATCTCCCACAACAATTCACTCATGTCCGTTCTCCCCGCTGGATGAGCGGATGTCCCAATGCCGCACGTTGCGCTACGAATCCTTCCGCCGTCACCTTGGCCATGGCCCGTACCCGACCGATGAACCGGGCCCGCTCCGTGACGCTGATGGCGCCACGGGCATCCAGCAGATTGAAGACGTGGGAGCCGTGAATCACCTGTTCATAAGCGGGTCCCGGCAGTTGACGGGCCGCCAGGGCCAGGGCTTCCGCCTCGAACATGTCGAAGAGCTTGAAGAGATTCTCCACGTTGGCGGCGGTGAAGTTGTAGCCGGAAAAATCCGCCTCCTCCTGCTGGTGGACATCCCCGTAGGTGATGCCCGGAGTCCAGATCAGGTCATAGACGTTCTCCTTGCCCTGGATGTACATGGCCAGCCGTTCCAGGCCATAGGTCAACTCCCCGGAAACCAGGGGCAGATCGATTCCCCCCACCTGTTGGAAATAGGTGAACTGGGTTACTTCCATGCCGTCGAGCCACACTTCCCAGCCCAGACCCCAGGCCCCTAGCGTGGGACTTTCCCAGTCGTCTTCCACGAAGCGGATGTCGTGGGCCTTGGGATCGATGCCGATGGCAGCCAGGGATTCCAGATACAGATCCTGAATCTCGTCTGGCGACGGCTTGAGAATCACCTGAAATTGATAATAGCGTTGCAACCGGTTGGGATTTTCTCCGTAGCGTCCATCCGTGGGGCGGCGGGAGGGCTGCACATAGGCCACATTCCAGGGTTCCGGTCCCAAAGAACGCAGAAAGGTCGCCGGATGAAAAGTCCCGGCACCCATCTCCATGTCGTGGGGTTGCAGGAGAACACAGCCCCGTTTGGACCAGTAGGTCTGCAAGGAAAGAATGAGTTCTTGAAATGTCACGGTCCACTCCTTGTGGCGCGTTCCGGAATGAGAGATGATCTAGGATGAAGGGGTATGTACCCGTTCGCGATCATCTCTTCAAGGAGATTTCGTTCAAGCCATGTCCATTTACGGTCTGATCATCCTGTCTGCCCTGGTGTTGGGGTTTTTGCTGGATGCCCTGGTGGTGTTTCTCAACATACGGGCCTTGGGCGTCCGTCCGTCCGAAAAGGTGGCCGCGGTCACCGATCTTCCCACCTGGGAGAAAACCATGGCCCACGCCAGAGCCAAGGCCATCCTGGATATCGTGGCTTCGGGGAGCAAAGTGGTGGCCTTGCTGATCTGGTGGTTCGCGGGAGGCTTTCCGTGGCTGGACCGGATCGTCGCCTCCTGGGCGTTGGGACCATTGGGGGGGGCGGTGGTCTATGTGGTACTGCTGCTGTTGCTGTTCAAGCTGTTTTCCCAGCCATTCAAGCTCTACCACACCTTTGTGCTGGAGACCCGTTTCGGGTTCAATCGCACCTCGGTCACCACCTTCTTGGAGGATCGGGCCAAGGGATTCCTGTTGGCTTTGGTGGTGGGTGGACCGTTTCTGGTGGTGGTGTTGTTCTTTTTTCATTTCAAGGGGGAGTGGGTTTGGTTGTATTTCTGGGGGACCGCTGCGGCCTTTGTGGTGTTGGTGCAGTATCTCGCCCCGGTGGTGTTGATGCCCCTGTTCAACCGTTTCACCCCCATGCCCGACGGTTCCACCCGGCAGGCCATCCAGGGGTATCTGGACCGGATCGGTTTGCCGTTTTCCGGGATTTTCACCATGGATGGCTCCCGTCGTTCCACCCGGACCAACGCCTTTTTGACCGGTCTGGGGCGTGGGCGGCGCATCGTGCTGTTCGACACCCTGCTGGCGCGTCATGGCGATGCCGAGGTGGTGGCGGTGCTGGCCCACGAGGTGGGACATCTGGTGTTGGGACACCTGCGACGGGTCACGGTGGTGGCGGTGCTGCATCTGGGGCTGATGAGCGTCTTGCTGGCCATGGCCATGCATCAACCGGCGTTGCATCATGATTTCTTCATGGAACGGGTGACGCTCCACGGAGGATTCGTCTTTTTCGTGCTGCTGGCCGTGCCGTTGGATCTGCTCACCGGACCGGTGCTCAAGTGGATCTCCCGGCGCCATGAATACGCGGCGGATCGTTTCGCCGTCTCCACCTTGGGGGATTGTGCCCCTCTGGTGACGGCTCTGAAACGACTGGCCCGGGAAAACCTCACCGGGTTGACCCCCCATCCCTGGCATGTGATCCTCCATCACAGCCATCCTCCGGTGTTGGACCGCATCGCGGCCATCGAGGCGGCGGCGTCCACGCCGGGTCCGGACGATCGGAACCGTTGAACTGGAAGGGGCGACAAGGGGTCGCGGTGGATCAATAAGGATCCATGAAGGCGTAAGGATTCCACTCCAGGGGCGGGGCCTGCATGAGCAGCACCTGTTCCCGCAGGGACAGGATGTGGTTGTCCCAGTAGCGGGGGGCGTCGAACCAGGGAAAGGCCCGGGGAAAGGCGGGATCATCCCAGCGTCGGGCGATCCAGGCGGAATAGTGGATCATGCGCAAGGTGCGCAGGGCCTCCACCAGATGGATCTCCCGGGGATTGAAATCGTGAAACTTCCGGTATCCTTTGAGCAGCGCCGCAAACTGGCTGCCTTGTTCTTCTCTTTCTCCCGACAGGCACATCCAAAGATCCTGAATCGCCGGTCCCATGCGGGCGTCGTCGAAATCGACGAACAGGGGTCCATTGTCGGTCCATAGAATGTTGCCCGAATGGCAATCCCCGTGGAGACGGATTTTTTTGGGTTGTCCCGCCTGCTCGAAGCAGCGTCGGATCAGGGCCAGCAGTTCGCCGGTGAGGGAGTCGTAGATGGCCCGCAGTTCCAGGGGGATGAATTTGGATTCCATCAAGAAGCGGTGCGGTTCCACGCCGAAGGTTTCCACGTCCAGGGTGGGGCGGGCCTGGAATGGACGGGTCGCCCCCACCGCGTGAATTCGTCCCAGAGCCAGTCCCAACCGTTCCAGATGGTCGAAGTTTTCCAGGTCCGGCGCCCGTCCTCCGCATTTGGGATAGATGGCGAAACGGAATCCCTGCCAGGGATGCAGGGTTCGGCCCGCCGTATTGGCCAGGGGGGCCACCACCGGGATTTCCATTTCCGCCAATTGGGTGGTGAAGTGGTGTTCTTCCAAGATGGCGGCCTGATTCCAGCGTCCTTTGCGGTAGAATTTCACCACCAGGGCTTCGCCGTTTTCCACCCCGACTTGATAGACCCGGTTTTCGAAGCTGTTGAGCGCCAGCAGGCGTCCATCGCAGCGATATCCAACGCTTTCCACCGCATCCAGGATCACTTCCGGGCTGAGGTTTTTGTATGGGGTTTTGTGCGAGTGTCCGGACATGCGCGCCTTGCATCCATGATTGAACAGTTTTTTGCCCGGCTTTGGATTGGCGAGGGCAGCCTTTTCCAAATCGATGTCGGCATTATCTCTTTTTTGTGGGGAATCGGAAAGGGTTGGCCAGGGCGAAACCGGGATGAAGAGGCTGTCAACCGGTCTGGAAACGTGATTTTAATCTATTTTTAATCTTAACAGCCCGTTGATAAAATATTAATCATCTGGTATACTGTTGCCATTGAACCTGACAGGAGGGAGAGATGGCGCTGGGACAGATGGGTGGGAAGCAGGAGGAGATGTTCATCACGTGGGATGAGTTGCCGAGGTCGCCTGGGCATCCATTTTACGATCGCCTGCAGAAAGAGTTGGATCAAGCTGGATTTGATCGGTTCGCGGAGGAGAAATGCGCACCGTACTACGCGAAAGGGCGGCGCGGGAGGCCGTCGATTCCGCCTGGTCGATATTTTCGGATGCATTTTGTGGGATATTTCGAGGGGATCAACAGCGAACGTGGGATTGAGTGGAAATGCAGTGACTCGCTGGCGTTGCGGGAATTTTTGAAACTGAAGTTGGTGGAACGTGTGCCGGATCATTCGACGCTGAGCACGACCCGGAGTCGTCTGCCGCTGGAGACCCACAAAGAGGTGTTCGGCTGGGTACTGAAGGTGTTGTCGGAAGCGGGTCTGGTGCATGGGGACCGGTTGGGTGTGGACGCCTCGACTATGGAGGCGAATGCGGCGCTGCGTGGTTTGGTTCAGCGTGGGAGCGGCGACACTTACCGGGAAATGCTTGAGAATTTGGCGAAGGCGAGCGGGATTGAGACGCCGACGACAGAGCAGTTGATCCGGCTGGATCGGAAACGCGAGGGCAAGAAGCTGTCCAACAAGGAGTGGGAATCGCCGGTGGATGCGGACGCTCGGATCGCGAAGTTGAAGGATGGTCGGACGCATTTGGCGTACAAGCCGGAGCACGCGGTGGACCTGGACAGTGGAGCCATTGTGGCGGTGAGGGTTCATGCTGCGGATCATGGCGACACATCCACGATCGGAGGGACACTGGAAGAGGCACGCCGGAATCTGAATCAGGTTGTCAAGGTGCCCCTGGACGAGGAAAACCGCTGCGAGGTGATCGCCGACAAGGGGTATCATTCGCGGGAGGTATTGAAGGCGTTGGCGGCAGGTCCCTGGCAGAGCCGGATTGCCGAACCGGAACGTTCCGGGGTGAATCGTTGGCATGGCGACAAAGCGGCGCAACA